>JALOLV010000050.1 GCA_025455785.1 Spirosomataceae bacterium
GCTTCTTTGGCTTGACCATCAAACCAAAGGCATGTGTAAATTGGATGAATCATTTATGCGTGGCCGTTTTCGTAAGAGTTGAACATCCATCTGATTCCGTATTTGTCTAAACAACAACCCCAATATGCACCCCAAAACTGCTTAGACAGAGGTGCAATGTCACTCCCACCGTCCGAAAGTGCATCAAAAAGCCTTTGGGTTTCGGCCAATGTATCAGGCTCAAGATTAATAGTTGTATTGTTACCGATTACGACATGATGCCCCATAGATTCGAGCATGTCGGTTCCCATAATCTGGATTCCACCCAAAATCGGCAATGCTACGTGCATTACTTTGTCGAGTTCGTTTTCGGGGAATGGATACCCGCCATCTTGACTCGGAATATCACGGTTATACATGATTGGCGATGTAAATTCGGTTCCGAAAACTGACTTGTAGAAATAGAAGGCTTCTTCGGTTTTGCCTTGAAAATTGAGGTAAATTGATACTTTCGACATAGCTTTTGGTTAATTTTGTATAAGAGAAAGGTTTGATGATGCAAAGGTGCAATTGGCAACGTGCAAACTAATTGCACGCCACACTTTTATTTCAATTATTTTCGGTATAGTTCTTAAAATTATTCAAAATCGCTTGCCAGCCCATTTGCTGCATCTCGATTGAGTTTTCATTTTCAGCTTCAAAAGCTTCGATAACTTTTACTGACACCCCCTCTAAAATAAAATCAATTTGTACTTTGCGTCCGTCTGCTATTGTGAACGCAATTTGCTCATGTGGTACAACTGCATCGTAAATTCCACCAAAATCAAAAGAGAAACTCCCATCTTTAGCGGCCATTTGGTAAGTGAAACTTCCGCCAACTTGTAAATCGTTTGTAGCCGATGGCGTATGCCAATCGTCAGAGGCGTTGTTCCATTGCATGATGTGTTCGGGCGTTGTCCAATAATCCCAAACTTTATTGATTGGGGAGTTTACTGTGGCTTCAATCGTGATTACTTGGTTCATTTCTATATTTGTTTAAATTTAATTTTACAAAATTACTGTCTTAATTCTCAATTTGGCGTGTGTAAAAACGACAATATAAGTAGCTTTTTACGACACGGTTTAATTTGTTAAATGATTTTTGAGGATTTCTCGAGTAATTTTTACACTAAACCCCGTGAAATTTAATCTTTAAGCAATACAACATTGTTGCTTTTTGTATATTTTTACGTCATAACCATAAACATATATATTGAAATGGCAGAAAACGAACAAAATCAAAACCTTACTGATAAAGCAGCCAATTTGGCAAGTGAAGCAAAAGCAGCCGCAACCGAAAAAATCTCTGAATTAAAAGAAGATGCGGCCGAGGCAACAGAAGCAGCTAAAGCAAAAGCTCAAGAATTGGCAGCACAAGCATCTGAAAAATTAGGAGATATTAAAGAAGACGCAGCAGAAGCCCTCGGCGAAGCCAAAGCTAAAGCACAAGAAATGGCGGCAGAAGCATCTGAAAAAGTAACCGAACTCAAAGCAGAAGCAGCAGAAGCCCTTGGCGAAGCTAAAGCTAAAGCACAAGAATTGGCAGCCGAAGCATCAGAAAAAATTGATGAACTGAAAGCCAAAGCAGCAGAATACGTAAACGAAGAAAAAATAAACGAACTCAAAGCCGAAGCCGCTGAGGCAGTTGATGCAGCAAAAGCAAAAGCCGAAGAAATGGCAGCCGAAGCCACCGAAGCAGTTCAGGAAGTTACCCAAAAAGCAAAAGGTTTCTTTAGTCGTTTGTTTGGAGGTAAATAATTTTAGGATGTTCTTACTTTTGTAGTCTTATGCCAAGGCATGAGACTATTTTTTTGCCCCAAATTTATTCTCATTGCCCGCCAATAATCGCTTCACATTTTCGCGGTGGGTAATGACCAGTAAAACTGCCAAAACAAATCCAAAAATTACGATTATCATTGGTTGTAATCCCCAGACTCCCGATACCAACTGTACCGGAAAAGTCAAAGCTCCGAGCATTGAGCCAAGCGATACGTATTTTGTCGTGAATACAATCAAAAGAAAAACAACTAAGCAAATAAGAGTTGCCAAAGGATGAATCGCCAAAATTACACCGAGCGAAGTAGCAACGCCTTTTCCACCTTTGAATTGTGCAAAAATCGGAAAAATATGCCCAACTACCACGGCCAATCCTAAGAGCGGCACAATGTATTCTGTTGATTGAAAATCAGAATGTTGGGTAATTATACCAGCTAAACTGATAGCCATGTAGCCCTTGAGTAAATCTATCAAAAGTACAATCACTCCTGCTTTTTTGCCCAAAACACGCAAAGAATTTGTTGCTCCTGCGTTTCCGCTTCCGTGATTACGAATATCAACCCCGTGGAAAACTCTGCCGTACCAAACCGCTGTCGGAATCGAGCCTAAAAGATAAGCTCCCAAAACTCCGATAATTACTTCAATCATTCAGGTTAGAGATAAAATTCACAACAAAGTTATAGAAAATATGGTATTTAAATAGATTCATTTTATAAAATTGGCCAAAACAGCTAACTTGCCTTTTTATTCATCATCAATAAACCCTTGCAGAATTATGAAAAGAGTTGTTCAAATTCTCTGTTTTACATTACCCATTATGAGTTTAGCTCAAAATTTTGATTATCCTCAAACTCGCAAGGTCGAACACACCGACACGTATCACGGCACTACAGTTGCTGACCCCTATCGTTGGCTTGAAGATGACCGCTCTGCCGAAACAGCCGAGTGGGTAAAACAACAAAACAGCCTGACATTCAGCTATTTAGACAAAATCCCGTATCGTCAAGCATTCAAAAATCGGTTAGAGAAAATTTATAACTATCCTAAATACGGCTCTCCGTTCCGCCGTGGCGAATGGTATTATTTCTACAAAAACGATGGTTTGCAAAATCAGTCGGTTTTGTACCGCCAAAAAGGTTTAGATGGTAAACCAGAAATGGTGATTGACCCAAACAAACTCTCGCCAGATGGTACAACCCGAATGGTTCAGTTCAATTTATCGAAAGATGGGCGTTATGCCGCTTATGCACTCTCGAAGGGTGGCTCAGATTGGCAAGACATCTTGATAATGGATATGAATACCCTGCAAACACTTTCGGATAAATGTGAATGGGTGAAGGTTTCTGGTATTGCGTGGCAAGGCGATGGTTTTTATTACAGCCGCTACCCGAAGCCCGAAGGAAGTGCATTGGCAGCCAAAAACGAAAATCACCAAGTTTTTTATCATAAAATTGGTACATCGCAGTCGGCTGATGAATTGGTTTACGAAGACAAAGCCAATCCACAAAGATTCAACACACTAAGCACCAGCAAAGACCAGCAGTATGCGTTTTTGTACCTTAGCGATAGAGGTAAAGGCAAAGACGGAAACGCTCTTTTTTATCGTGAAAATGGACAGAAAGAATTTAAACCGATTATCTCCGAAATCACCGATAACTCGTACTCGGTCGTTGGTAATATTGGCAAAAAACTATTGATTCAGACCAATAAAGACGCCAAAAATGACAAAATTGACCTCTACGATACCGAAACAGGCAAATGGTCGGCATTTATTGCCGAGAAGCCAGAACCTCTTGGGGGGGTAATTTTTGCTGGAGGAAAATTATTTATCGAATACTCGAAAGACGTAACATCTCGTCTTTATGTTTATGGATTGAATGGTAAGTTTGAAAACGAAATTCAGATGCCAAGTTTGGGTACTGTTAGTGGTTTCAATGGCGAAATTGAAGACACCTTTGTCTTCTATACGTTTACGTCGTTTACCTTCCCTCCTACTATCTATCGTTACGATATTGCCAGCAAAAAAAGTACGGTTTTCCGTAATCCAGAAGTAGATTTTAAATCGACTGATTTTGAGACAAAACAGGTTTTTTATACCAGCAAAGACGGCACCAAAGTACCAATGTTTATTGTTTACAAAAAAGGCGTAAAATTAGATGGTAAAAATCCGACGATTCTGTACGGATACGGTGGGTTCAATATCAGCGTTACGCCTTCGTTTAGTCCGCTTTTAATTCCATTTTTAGAGCAAGGCGGCGTTTACGCTTCGGCCAATCTTCGTGGTGGTAGCGAATACGGCGAAAAATGGCACGAACAAGGTATGAAACTGAAAAAACAAAACGTTTTTGACGATTTCATTGCTGCGGGCGAATACCTCATTGCCCAAAAATATACCTCAAAAGACTATTTGGCGATTCGTGGAGGTTCAAATGGTGGATTACTGGTCGGTGCATGTATGAATCAACGTCCTGATTTATTCAAAGTGGCGATTCCACAGGTTGGCGTGATGGATATGCTTCGTTTTCAGAAGTTTACAATTGGCTGGAACTGGATTGCCGATTATGGCTCAAGCGATAATGCCGAAGAATTTAAGGCTCTGTACGCCTATTCGCCTTTGCACAATATCAAAGAAGGTATTAACTATCCAGCAACGCTCATTACAACTGCCGACCACGACGACAGGGTTGTGCCTGCACATTCGTTCAAATATGCTGCCGAGCTTCAAGCCAAAGCAGCCAAAAGCACAAAAAATCCGTTATTGATTCGCGTGGATGTCAATTCAGGACACGGAGCCAGCAATACAGCTAAAGCCATTGAGCAGCAAGCCGATATTTACTCGTTTATTTTCTACAATATGGGTATAACCCCAAAAAGTTTATAATTAAAGCTATTTGATTAGCCACGATTTTTGATAATCATGGCTAATCAAACTATTTTGTTTTCTTTGTAACCACAACCGGAACACATTTTATCGTACAAGACGTAAGACCGATGTCTAAATTATGATTCGATTGTGTGTAAGCCCCCGTTTGAAAATTAATCACTGCATAAATACCTTCTTGTATAGCATCTGAATCTCGCGTTTCGGGGAGGTTTTCGGCTTCATCTGGTGCTGGTGGCACACCTCCTGTTGAGATGTCTGTTAAATTTTTTAAAATTACACCACTTTGTACCATACTCACTCTGATTTGGTAATTCCGTTCATATTGAAGCGGTCTTAATACATTTCCTTCATTAAATACAAAGGTTCCGCCATTGCTCGTAACAAGGCTACCAATTTCGACTCCTCCGTCATCCATATCAAGTAATGAGACCGTTATGCCGTCAAGTCCGGGTTCGTTTGGGTCTTGTATTCCATCTTTATCTATGTCTTCCCAAACTCGGTTTCCAATCTCAATTGGCGGATTGCCGCAACTTGCTTTTAAATCGCCAGTACCTCCCGATTTACCCAAAGTTCCTTTTTTACCTGCATACACGGCAAAACTACGAAGTGAGCTTCCGTCGGTATTGCTGAATGTCTTGATACCAGCAGCATGAAAAACCGAATCTATTGGGTCCATAGCCGAAGTCAGAATCTCTCCAGTTCCGGGTACCAGCATCAAACCTCCGTTGGCAATCTCACTGTGTCCGGGGTTTCCGAAAAATACCCAGTAATCACGACAATAGAATTCTCCACCACCGGGGCCCTCGTCATTACCCACTCCACAGCCAGTCAATGGGCCAGCCTGACCATTATTCTCCATCTCATAAACCCCATTGTTATTATATACTCTCAGAATATCTCCGCTAACAAAAGTATCATATACATTACCATCATCAACAGGAGCAACAGCCCTAAACCCGCCCTGCAAACTCATCCTATCCATCATACCAATAATCATACTACCATCCGAATCAAATTCAAGGTCAGTAATAATTGGTTGAGGATTCACCGCAAAACCTACGGTCTTACCGATACTTGGCTCAAAAAAAGTAGCACACGGTTTCGGAAAAACGTCTGTCCAAGGTCTCCAGTAGCGTATGTTCTTACAATCAGCAGTGGCATCAGCCGGCCCTCTTTTTTCGGTTAATGGAAACTGAAAGAATATTTTAAATTGTCCGTTTTGTGGATTGAATTCATAAATCGTTCCCATCAGCTTTGTAGAGTCTTGTGATGTTTCGGCAGTACAGACAACTCCAAGATAAAACATTCCGTTGTATTCTTTTATACCCCACGGACGATAATCTCCATCCGAGCAAGGATTTGGAATCTGAAATGACCTAACAGTACTTGCATTGGGGGTGCTAATCGGCATTCCTACAAAAAAACTATAGATTTTTCTATCGTATAGGTTTACCATATATAATGTCTTCTCATCTCTCGATAGGGCGATTCCTCCAATACCTGTTCTACCCGCAGCACTCATTGAGGCTGCATCTTGGGTCCATATCAGTTTATCAGACGATAAATCAGTATGTGGGTCAGGACCCGTATCGATACCTAATGTTTTGACATCTATCAATGGGGCTGTTGATTTGGTATTGAAATCTATTGTGTAAATCCCACCTGTTCCGAGCGGGCCTAATCCAACATGTCGCCTAACGATTGCGGCAGCAACACCAACTTTGGCCCTTGCTTGGTAGTCCATTCCCCACAAAGCACCTACCTCCGAAGCCTTTGCTAAGTGTGTTGGCATTTCACCATCGACACCTGCAACACCCTTTGCATCGTATGAAAACATGACCAGAGCATCATCTTCGCCCGCCGAACTACCCGGTATGGGGTCGCCATTTACATAGCAGGGTGTAAAGATAACCGACCGCAGAGGCTCACAATAATCATCACTTGCCATCAAACCAAGGTTTGCATCAGCGATACCTCCAGCCGGAACAGTGTAAAACTGAACATTAGTTTGCTTGGTATTTCCACTACTGGTATTGTTTGCTCCGAGATTTGAGAATTCGATTCTTATTTGAGAACCAACAGGAATATCTGTTGCCGAGAATGAGTATGTACCATCAATTTGGGTAACAGTGCTTGCCACCACAGAGCCAGCACCGATAAAGGCTGTTACTACAACACCCCGAACCCCTACTTCATGGGGAGGGTTCTGAAAACCATTATTGTTGAAATCTTTGTAAACCACTCCGCTAACTTGGGCTTCGGCTTGCGATAACCCGCATAGCAAAATAGCAAGCGTTAGTTGTCTAACAGTATTAAGGACATTGTATGTTAGTTTCATAACTATTAGGAAAACATTTTAAGTAAATCAAGACATTTTACAACGCTTGATTTTATTAGCACGGCAAAATTTTTAGTGGACTACTGTTTTATACGTTGCAAAGGTTGTGCCACTAAATGATTGATTATAAACACTTTGATACCGCTTACTAACTTTATACCTAATTTTTAAAAAATCCCTTGTGGCTGTTTTTTGAAATGTATCCGTTGAATAATTTTTAAAGATTTCTAAATTTTTTTTTGCTCTAATTTTGACATTACAAAAAAAGCGTATAATTTTGCAGTCCAATTCAGAGAATAATGTTCTTTGGCATAGTTTCTGAAGGTGAGGGGGTGTACCAGAGTGGCCAAATGGGGCAGACTGTAAATCTGCTGGCGTACGCCTACGGTGGTTCGAATCCATCCGCCCCCACAATTCGGTTATCAGTAAACGATTATCAGTTTTTAAGCAGAGATTTGTTTATCGGCCACTGAATGTAAATAAGCGGGAGTAGCTCATTTGGTAGAGCGATAGCCTTCCAAGCTATAGGTGGCGGGTTCGAGACCCGTCTCCCGCTCCACTTAGAAGCCTTTGTAGCTCAGTGGTAGAGCACTTCCTTGGTAAGGAAGAGGTCGGCAGTTCAATCCTGCTCAAAGGCTCTATTAGTAATTTAAGATTGATGATTTTCATTTTTTTAAATTATCAGTTGGTTGAACGGAGCATTAATAGCTCTTTTTTTGTTTTGTAGTATAAGTTAAAATTAGTAATAAAGAAAACCATAAATAGAATTTTTCAATCATGGCAAAAGAGAATTTTGACCGTAGTAAACCTCACGTAAACATTGGTACTATCGGTCACGTTGACCACGGTAAAACAACATTGACAGCTGCTATCACAAAAGTTCTTTCTGAGAAAGGTTTAGCAGATAAAAGAGATTTCTCATCTATTGATAACGCCCCAGAAGAGAAAGAGCGTGGTATCACCATCAATACAGCACACGTAGAGTATTCAACGGCTAACCGTCACTATGCTCACGTGGATTGCCCAGGTCACGCTGACTACGTGAAAAACATGGTAACTGGTGCTGCTCAGATGGACGGTGCTATCATCGTGGTTGCTGCTACGGATGGTCCTATGCCACAAACTCGTGAACACATTCTTTTGGCTCGCCAAGTAGGTGTACCTCAATTGGTTGTTTTCATGAACAAAGTTGACTTAGTTGATGACCCAGAACTTCTTGAATTAGTTGAAATGGAGATTCGTGAGTTGCTTTCTTTCTACAAATTCGATGGCGATAACATCCCAGTTATTCAAGGTTCGGCACTTGGTGGCTTGAACGGAGAGCCTTCATGGGTTGCTAAAATCGAAGAATTGATGGATGCTGTTGATAACTGGATTCCGCTTCCAGCTCGTGCAACTGATAAGCCATTCTTGATGCCAGTTGAAGACGTATTCACTATCACTGGTCGTGGTACTGTTGCAACTGGTCGTATCGAAACAGGTATCATTAACTCTGGTGACCCAGTAGATATTCTTGGTATGGGTGCTGAAGGTTTGAAATCTACAGTAACTGGTGTGGAAATGTTCCGTAAAATCCTCGACAGAGGTGAAGCTGGTGATAACGTAGGTCTTCTTCTTCGTGGTATTGACAAAGCCGATATCCGTCGTGGTATGGTTATTTGTAAGCCCGGTTCGGTTAAGCCCCACTCTAAATTTAAAGCTGAGGTTTACGTATTGAGCAAAGAAGAAGGTGGTCGTCACACTCCATTCTTCAACAAATACCGTCCACAGTTCTACTTCCGTACTACTGACGTAACGGGTGAAATCATCCTTCCTGCAGGTGTTGAGATGGTTATGCCGGGTGATAACATCACTATCGAAGTAACTCTTATCAACAAAATTGCGATGGATAGAGGTCTTCGTTTTGCGATTCGCGAAGGTGGTCGTACGGTAGGTGCTGGTCAGGTAACTGAAATCATCGACTAATACTTAGACTAAGTCTAATCCGAGATATAGAAAGCCACTTCGTTGAAGTGGCTTTCGTTTTTTATGTACCTTATAAATTTGTTGTGGTGAATTAGGGGAGGACGCTAAAACTATTGACTGGGACTTATGGGCATTTAATACATTGTATAATCAAACAGAATTGGGTTGCGAAAAATTCAATTAATAAATGTTTGATAATCAGCGACTTGAAACCATATTGACAGTCTCTTGAAACTTTTGCGAACTTAAAACAAACTATGGTTTAGTTTTCTGACTGCTGCACATTTATTTAGTGAAAATATAAAATCAAACTAAGGTTTTTTTACAGACTATTAACTTTGATATACTTTCTCTATGATAATTGGCCTAAAAAAACCCAATAAAAAAGGGTTGCTTAGTGGCAACCCTTTTAAGTATTTTTCGACAGATTTACTACTTAACTGCCATAATTTCTATATCAAAAACTAATGGTGTATATGGTGGGATTGTTCCAGAACCATTTGTACCGTAGGCGATTTTTGACGGTAGAATAAACCTCCCTTTTTCGCCTAATTTAAGTTTCTGTACGGCTTCCGAAAAACCAGCAATTACGCCACCAGAACCAATTGTTACATCAAACGTTCCAGTATCAAATTGTTTATCGTTCAGGAGTGTTCCTGTGTATTTGACAGTAACAACGTTGGGGGCTTTTAACTCGCTTCCCGAAGCTACTTTTGTTATACTTATAAAACGCAAGCCTGTTGATGTTTTTTCGGTAAGTGTCAATTTTTTATTGGCAATGTAATCATCTATCTGCTGGTCTTCGGTTCTTAATTTATCAATTTTAAGGTCTAACCTCAACACAGCGTTGGCAGGAATCTTTCCGTTGGCTGAGTTTCCGAAAGCCTGCGAAGATGGTATCAAGAAAACACCGCTTTCGCCTTCTTTGAGTAGGAAAATGGCTTCTAAGAAACCCGAAATAATATTTATATTTGCTCCCCAAATCAGACTTATTGGCTTAGATGAAGCGGTGCTATCGATGAGAGTTCCGTCTAAAAGAGATAATTTATATTGAAAAGTAACCTCATCACCCGCCAGAACTTGTCGGCCTGTGGTATTGGCTTGGGTTACGACAAAATAAACCCCTGAGCCAGACGTTGAGGCCTTTGCATTTAAGTTTGTACGGCTAATATAGTCTAAAATTTCTTGCTCGTTTTTCTTTTGAGTTTTTGATACATCACTCTCCAAAAAACCGCTACAAGAAGATAGCAACGCCACAATCGGGCAAATCAAAAAAAATAGTTTTTTCATCTAAATTACTTTTTACCTTTGATATCCAACAATTCGATTTCAAAAATTAATGGAGTGTAAGGTTCGATTACGCCACCTGCACCTGCTTCGCCATAAGCCAAAGAAGAAGGAATAAACACCGTTGCTTTTTCTCCTTTTTTCATCATACTTAGGGCTTGTTCCCAACCCGGAATAACCATATTTTGACCCAATGGGAATCTAAATGGCTCACGACCTATCGAACTATCGAATGTTTTACCATCCATGAGTTTTCCTGTATAATTGACGACAACTGTATCTCCTGCCGTTGCATTAGGTCCTGACCCTGCTTTATTTACAACGTAATAAATGCCACTTGCTGTCTTTGTAGCACCCGCAAAATTTTTCTTTGCAAAAGCATCCATCAGCTGAGCTTCTTTGGTTTTTCGTTCGTTTACTGCATGAGTGTAATCTTCACGAGATTGGATTTTGACAAGTTTTACGATAAATCTCAAATCCGAACCTTTGGGCGTACCCGGAGGGAGCGGCTGCTGGACTCTACTATACAATGAGTCTGCCGAGACGTAAATGGTTGCACTATCGCCTTCAGATAATTTATAAAGTCCATTCTCGAAAGAGCCCTTGAATGCACCTCTTTGGATTGGAAATGTAATCGGTGAGCCTTCGCGATATGTGTTTTTGACAGTCGTATCGTTTGGGGTTTTGATAACTAAATGAAAAGTCAGTAAGTCTCCATCTTTGGGGGTTTGTGTTCCTTTTCCTTCTTCATGAATCTGAAACTTAACGCCGTCTTCGGTTTTAACTTTGAATTGGTCGCAAGATGATAAAATTGCAACTCCACAAACTAATAATAATGTGTTTTTTAACATATTTTTGATTTTTTTATTTTCTGATTTGGATTGAATCCTTTTGATTAATTTGCTAATAATTTATCTTTATAAGTAGGCAAAAGCCCCAAAAACTTATCAACTGTTTCTTGCAACGATTTTTGTGAGCGTCCTCCAGCAGCATTTTTATGTCCGCCGCCATCGAAATGGTCTCTTGATAATTCGCTTACCGAAAAGTCTTCGATTGAGCGAAACGAAATCTTGATTAAATCATCTCTTTCGACAAATATTGCCGACATTACAACGTCTTTGATTGAGAGTCCGTAATTTACGATTCCTTCGGTATCGCCATTTTTAGAGTGAAATTGTTCTAACTCTTCTTTAGAAACCACAAAGTATGCTACTCTGTATTCGGGTAAATAGTTCATTTTATTGAGACAATACCCCAAAAACTGCATTCTTTCAAACGAATTACTATCGAAGATTTTACGATGAAGGCGATTGACCTCGATTCCTCTGTTTATCAATTCGCCAGCAATTCGATGAACCTCTTTTGAGGTGCTATCAAATCTAAACGAGCCAGTATCGGTCATTAATCCTGCATAAAGGCATTCGGCAATCGAAGTATCTACCAGTGCGGTATCGTTGAGTTTTTCGATGAATTGGTAAATCAGTTCACAAGTAGCGGCGGCGTGTTCGTTCCAATAGACAAAATCGGCGAATCCTTCGGGGCGTTGGTGGTGGTCTATCAATAAAATTTTTGCCGCAGATTGTTTGACGTATTCTTCCATCGACTTAATTCGATTCAGAACCGAAAAATCAAGACAAAAAATACCATCAGCTTCTGCTATTAATTGGATTGCTTCAGATTGGCGACTACCTTCAAAGTTAATAACCGTTGGCTCTCCGTCCATCCATCGTAGAAAATCAGGATAATCGGTCGGGGTAATGACCGTCGGGCGATGCCCTTTTTTATTCAAATATCCCCACATTCCTAATGCCGAACCGAGGGCATCGGCATCGGGGTTTTGGTGAGTTGTAATGACGATTTTCTTGGGAGTTGACATAAACTCCTCAAAATCTTTTAGTTTCTGAATAGAATCAGTAAAAAACTCTTGCATATATCAATAATCGGACAACAAAGGTACAACCTTATTTCGGATTTTGCCCCTGCAACCTCGGAATTTCATGGTTTTTCTATTAAAAATTGGCCAAAATCCATTAATTTTGCACCACAATTTATTTCACAGTCACAAAACACTTCAACAACAAACTTCGTACTGTGAACAATTAACCGTAAACATACTGAAATGGCAGGTAACAGAACATTCACAATGATTAAGCCACATGCAGTGGCAGATAACCACATCGGTGGGATTACAAAAATGATTGAGGCGGCTGGATTCAGAATCGTAGCAATGAAAAAAACACAATTATCGGCGGCTCAAGCTGGTAAATTCTATGAGGTACATAAAGAGAGGCCTTTCTATGGCGAGCTTTGCGAAATGATGTCTTCGGGGGCAATTATCCCGATGATTCTTGAAAAAGACAACGCCGTGGCCGATTTCCGTGCTTTGATTGGTGCAACAGACCCAGCCCAAGCCGAAGAAGGTACTGTACGTAAGGCTTACGCAAAATCTAAAAGTGAAAA
>JALOLV010000366.1 GCA_025455785.1 Spirosomataceae bacterium
GTGATTTTTTCGATTGAGTCAGATTGTCCGTGAGCGAAATCGTACATCGGATAAATACACCATTTATCGCCCGTGCGGTGGTGATGAGCAAATTTGATACGGTACAAGATAGGGTCTCGCATCAACATATTAGGCGAGGCCATGTCTATTTTAGCTCGAAGAACGTACGAACCTTCGGCAAATTCGCCGTTTTTCATTCGTTCAAACAAATTGAGGTTTTCTTCGATACTACGGCTACGAGATGGGCTATCTTTGCCGGCTTCGGTTGGTGTACCTTTCAGCTTTGCCATCTCTTCGGCCGAGCTATCATCTACATAAGCAAGACCTTTTTTGATGAGTGTAATGGCAAAATCGTAGAGCTGGTCGAAGTAGTCTGACGCATACAATTCTTCGGCCCAATCAAATCCAAGCCATTTTACATCGGCCTTGATAGATTCTACGTACTCAGTGTCTTCGGTTACAGGATTGGTATCGTCGAAACGGAGATTGGTTTTGCCGCCGTATTTTTTAGCTACGCCAAAATTTAGGCATATAGAAGAGGCATGACCAATGTGCAAATAACCGTTGGGTTCTGGTGGAAAGCGAGTCAATACTCGGCCATCGTGCTTACCAGATTCCAAATCGGCTTCGATAATTTGCTCGATGAAGTTTAATGATTTTTCGTTTGATTCTTCTCTCGTTTCTAAATCCATAGATAACAGCAATTAATGCAAACTTACATTTGCATAACTTTGTGGTATTGTTGTAATTAACGCAAATTTAACAAATAGACGCTTGGAGTAGGGCAAAAATTGGAGAATGATTGAAAATTGTATATTAAATCTAAAAAAATATTGAAATAATAATAAAAAATGCTTTTCGAGGATACTTATAAAACGATAATTAAACCAGCCGAGGGCGATTTTAGAGACAGAGGAAGCAAGTTTTTGGCATTTGCGTATCATATTGAGTCTGAGCAAGAGGTAAAACCCATCATTGATGTTTTGCGGAATCAACACCCAAAAGCCAATCATCATTGCTACGCTTTTCGGTTGGGATTGGATAAATCAAATCACCGAGCCAATGACGACGGCGAGCCATCGGGAAGTGCAGGCAAGCCAATCTTAAATACGATTCTTTCAAAAGATTTGACCAATATTTTGGTGGTGGTGGTTCGGTATTTTGGCGGAACCCTACTCGGTGTACCCGGCTTGATAAATGCTTACAAATCGGCCACACAAATCGCCCTCGAAAACGCCGAAATAGTAGAGAAAACCGTCAATGATATTTATGAAATTTGGTTTGATTTTGCCCAAATGAACGATGCCATGAAGGTAGTAAAAGAGTTTGGATTGAAAATCCGTAATCAAATTTATGACAACCGTTGCGGAATCGAATTTGAGGTTCGGAAGTCGCTCTTGAATCAAGTAATTGGTAAATTAGAGAAAATCGAAGCAGCCGAAATTAAATACTTGAAGACGGTTTGATTGAAATATCGAACCTTTAAATACGTTAAAAGTGAGTAGGGGCAAATCGTATTCGCCCCCAAATGATAAAAGCATGGTTTTATGAAAAGATTGCTACTTACTTTATTAATATTTGGTTCTGCACCGTTGTTTGCCCAAAATTCCTACAAAAATCTCGTGATGGAAGGCGGAGGCGTAAAAGGTGTAGCCTACGGTGGAGCATTGATAGAATTAGAAAATCGGGGTATTTTAAAAGACATCATCAGAGTGGGTGGCACATCGGCTGGGGCGATTCAGGCCTGCTTGCTTTCGGTGGGTTATACAGCCGAAGAGATTTCAAAAATAACCAACGAAACGCCGATTGAGTCTTTTAATGACGGCGGATTTATCACCAAAAAAACTCAAAGTCTTTTTAAAGAATACGGCTGGTACCAAGGCGAAACTTTCTTAGAAACACTCCGCCGATTGATTGGCGAAAGAACCGGAAACCCCGATTTAACATTTGCCGATTTGCACAAATTGGCGGCTTCTTACCCCTATCGAGATTTGTACGTAACTGGCACAAACCTTACCAAGCAAAAACTCGAAGTTTTTTCGTACGAAACTTACCCAAATATGCGAGTCTGCGATGCAGTGAGGGTTTCGATGTCGATTCCGTTGTATTTCAAGGCTTTGTGGATAAACCAAGAAGGTAAAGTTTTTGAAAAACCAACTCCCGAAGATGCTTGTAGCTTGTTTGTGGACGGTGGAATGTTGATGAATTACCCAATAGCGATATTCGATAATAAAAAATATACCGAAGACCCCACCAAAAACGAATACGTATTCAATAATGAAACCATTGGCTTGCGATTAGAACGCTGCGAGCAGATTGACCAAGAGATTCAATTAAAAGAAGGCCCAGCACCCTTTGAAATCAAGGATTTTGAAAGCTACATGATGGCTCTGATGAATGTTACGGGTATGTATATTTGTCCGCCCAAACCCGAAGACACCAAACGCACCATTTTTATCAACGATGCCGAGATGAACGCTCGAATCCGTAAGATTCCCGAAGAAGAAAAACAAAAAATGATGCTTTTGGGGCAACAAGGAGCCGTTGAGTTTTTCTTGAGAAATAAGTAGCCTACTTAAACCCCCAAGGATATTTGGCCCAAAACTTGACACTGGTAATCTTTTGGTTTCCAGCACCTTGGGTATTATAAAACGTGGCTAATTCTTTTGGCGTCGTAACCTTCCGATTTACCAAAACGCCCCCCTTTAAGATTTTATCAATCGCTCTGAAATTCTCTTTGTGGCCATCCTGATATGTTACTTCGCAATAAAGATAGGGCGGCTGAAAAACCAATCGGCAGAGCTTACCCAGAAAACTATACTCAATGTCGCAGTTCATCCAAACCAACTGGCTGTCTGGAATCTTGTAATCTTTGTTTAATTCAAATTTGTCGATTTTAAATGTAGAAACACTAACCGGTTTGGGAATCGTTGTTTTTTGGAATAAAAGTAGCGTATCTTGCTCAACCACAACCGTATCGCTAAGGTTGTAATGTTTCATCAAAGCAATATTCACTTTACCGTCCATCCAAAAAGGATTTTGCTCTCTGAATGGTTCTAATTTGAAAAATACAAATTCGGGGGCATCTTTTGAATCGTACTTTTCGCCATTCTTATCGGCAAGCCACGCCGAATTGGCCTGGTAAGTTTGGATAATCGGCCGAGGGTTATAATTGAGTTTGTTGAAAAACACATAAGCCAAATCGTTTTGCACGAAATCGACGGTTTGATTGCCAATTTTATCTTTTATCGACTTTGGTAATTGAAGTGGTGCATTTTCAAAATTCTTGTCGAAATCGTGTTCAATCGCCAATTGAAAATACCGAATCGGGTTTAGATTTGGCATTTGTAAGGTTTTTTGATAACCCTCAAGGCTACTTCCTCCCATATAGAAACGCAGTAGTTGAGTTCCCGAAATCTGCAAAACCAATACCACGACGAAAGCGTATCCAGCAAATTTTTGGTTCTGTTTTGGGCCAAATAAATACAATA
>JALOLV010000051.1 GCA_025455785.1 Spirosomataceae bacterium
AGTCAAAACAGCCCCAAGCCAGCCGAGTGTACCACTCCACCCGCAGGTTGGAAATTAGGTAGTTCGTTCAATGTAAGCCAAAACATGCTCTGCATTAATTATTCTAAGACCATAGATTTGGAGCATTCTGGTGGCCCTTCATTGACCGATGTAGGTTTTATCTTCGATTTTAAAGGGGCATCCCAACTCGCTAATCCCGAGAAAGCAGATGCTACTGGAAAGTTTAGAAAAGATTTAAGTGCTTTTGGTTTTGGTGTTTATTGGATAGCCCAAACCGGAACCGCAACCAATGGCGATAAATACCTTACTTGTAATGCAATAACGGTTGTTCCCGAAAAAGACCCCAAAATTATTGTTGAGCGATGTATCGATAATACAGTAAAAATCAGGATTCCGGTCGATGCTAATAACTTTTATAACAGATATTTTATTGATTGGAATGACGGCTCCCCAATCGAAACCATAACAGGAACTCCTCCGCTTGCTTCGCCTTCGCACAGATACTTTACATTTCCAAACAATGGTAAACTCAGTGTGAGAGGTAGCTACACGGTTGGTGCAGCTCAGTGCCAAAGCAGAACCTACGAATATCCGATTGCTCCGGCAGCCGGGCCGTATATTAGTCAAGTACAATCTACAAACAACAATACTTCGGCCAGAATCACTTTTAAAGATTTTGAGCAAGATAAAGACTACAAGGTTGAGTACCGTCGAGATGGTCAAACTAACTGGACTGCTTGGGGTAATACATTTAAGAACGGTTCAGCACAGATTGATAATCTCGATGCCAAGTTTTCGTATTGCTTCCGAATCAAAGCTACCGACCCTTGTGGAAACACCGTTACATCATCAGAAGCGTGCAGTATTTTGCTTAAAAATACAATCGTTGCTAAAAACACCGTAAAACTCGAATGGAATAGCCCAATTGCATCGGGGGTATCAAGATTTGATATTACTCGTGAGACAATCGGAGGGGCATCGCCTACGATTACGTTTTATCCAACACCATCCGGAAATACCAATCATACAGACACCGAGGCAAACGGTTTGAAGTGTGGTTTTAAATACAATTACAACGTAGCAACAACTTACGGTTCGAGTCCAAGAACAGTCAGGGTCATTTCAGATATTAATTTAGCCGACCTTTCTCAAAAAGCTACATTACCACAACCCAATATTGTCGGAACGGCCTCGGTAATTGGAAACAATTCAAAAATTCAGGTCAATGTCTTAGATTTAGACCTCCAAGCTAAAGATAAGTATGTATTTTATCGAGCCCAAGACAACGGAGAATTTAAAGAAATTTCACGCGAGAATCAGCCTACCTACACAGATTTGAATGTAAAAACTACCGAGCATCGTTATTGCTACAAAATCCAATACGGAGATGATTGTAATAATGTTTCAGAGTTTTCGGTTCCGTTCTGTAGTGTTTTATTGAAATCCGATGAGCCGGGCTCGCTCAATTGGACTCCGTATTCGGAGGATGCCTCAGTAAAAAGGTACATTACTTATGATATTGTTGAGGTCGATGAAAAGGGCAATCCTGTAAAAACAGTGGCTTTCAAGGTTTCAGACACACAAAAAGTCTTAGATGAAAGCGTCTTGGATGGTAATGAGCAAAAAAGAACTTTTGTGATTTGGGCAAACTATGCTCCTCCCGGTCTTTTGGCGGGTAGCTTGTATTCGTATTCAAACACGAGTTCGTTTGTGTTACCCGCAAAATTCTACATTCCAACTGCTTTTACACCAAATGGAGACGGACAAAGCGATATGTTTGAGATAAAAAGCAGGTTTATCGAAGACTACAAAGTTGTGATTTATGACCGTTGGGGTAAGCCATTTTATGAAGCCGAAAACCAAGGGTGGAGCGGTTTTGACTCTGATGAAGTTACGCCCGTACCACCGGGGTATTATACCTTCAAAATAATTGGTACCGACCAAGTAGGCCAAAAAGCATCTCGGACTGGCTCGGTGATGTTGATTCGCTAATTTTATGATTTCATAGCATATTCAGAATGGTAGCTAAATTTGATTGGCTACCATTTTTTGTTGTAACTTTGTCGTTACAATATTCAAGAATTAAAAATCGTACATAATAAATTTTTTTGTATATGAATCCGATGGAGATGTTTGGGCTGATGGGAAAAGTAAAAGAGATGCAATCTCGTATGAAAGAAGCTCAAGAAAATGTCGAAAAGATAATTGATACTGGCGAAGCCGGTGCTGGAATGGTAAAAGCGACCGTCAATGGCAAAAAGCAGGTTATCAGTGTAGAAATCGACCCAGATTTATTTAAAGCCGACGACCGTGAGATTGTGCAAGACCTCATCGTGGCGGCTATCAACAAAGCAAACGAAAAAGTCGAAGAAAAAGCCAAAGCCGAGTTACAAAAATCGACCGAGGGGCTACTGCCGAATATTCCGGGAATGGACTTAGGGAGTTTGTTTGGTAAATGATTGGCTAAAAGCACGATATGACAAAATTAGCAATTGTGATTCTGAACTACAACGGCAGAGGTTTTCTTGAGAAATTTCTGCCGTCGGTTGTCAAGTATTCACAGAATCATGAAATATGGATAGCTGATAACGCATCAAGCGATGACTCGGTTTGGTTCTTAAAATCAAATTATCCCTCGGTAAAGTTAATTCAAATACCTACTAATCAAGGTTTTGCGGGTGGATACAACACAGCGTTGAATCAAATCAAGGCAGAGTATTTTGTTTTATTGAATTCGGATGTTGAAGTTTCCGAAAATTGGATTGAGCCAGTTGTAAAATTGATGGATTCGGATAAAACTATCGTGGCTTGCCAACCCAAAATCAGAAGTTATCATAAACCCGAATTGTTTGAATATGCAGGTGCCGCTGGCGGATTTATTGATAAATACGGCTATCCTTTTTGTCGAGGAAGAATTTTTGATACTTGCGAGATAGACCTTGGTCAGTACGATGACAATATCGAAATCTTCTGGGCTACGGGGGCTTGTATGTTTATAAGGTCAGATATTTTTAAGGAACTTCGTTTTGATGATGATTTTTTTGCCCACATGGAAGAAATTGACCTTTGTTGGCGAATCAAAAATGCAGGTCATAGAATCGTATATTGTTCTGATTCAGTAGTCTATCACGTAGGCGGAGGAACACTCCAAAAATCTAATCCACGAAAAACCTTTCTTAATTATCGTAATGGTTTGGCATTGCTCTACAAAAATCTGCCAGCCAATAAGTTATTTTCCACGATTTTCATCCGTTTGGTTTTGGATGGAATATCAGGTATAAAACTATTTTTGGATGGCTCATTTGCCGATACTTGGGCAATCATCAAAGCACATTTTGCTTTTTATGCGTGGGTTTTCAGAGGAATCAGCCGTAACAAAAATGCTCAAGAAGTAGGTCAAATTTTCGATTTGAGTATTGTTTGGAGGTACTTCGTAAAAAAACAAAAGAAATTTACAGATTTAGAGTAGTCTTTTCTTTTGCAAAATTGATGGGCTTACTTTTTATAAATCCGATAGTGAAGAAGAAGACTCCGAAGTCATTAAACACTCGGTCGATGATGTGAGCAAATGAATGAAGCCCCCATTGGTAATTGATGATTCCGAAAACGGCACCAAATAGTAGTAAAAAAAGACCTAAAAATACAAAACTGAATCCTCTATTATCTACTTTTCTAAAACTTGCCAAAGCAAAAATTATCCCCATCAAAATAAAATTTGCTCCAAAAAAGAAAGTATCGTAGTTTTCGGGAGTTACAGATAAGTAATAGATAATCCCGCAGATTATCGAATAAAGTAGCGTTTGGCTGATAATATTGACTATTTTTGGGATTTTTGTATTCGCATCTTGCCATAATAGCAAAATCCCAATTAGTTGTTTCAGAGATACTACGATAAATAGAGGATTTTTGAACTTTGAGCTAAGGATTATAAAGATAAAATCTCCGAGAAGAGTCGCCAATAATACCCCAACTATTAGCCAAGATTCAAACTTGAATTCTCTTTTTTGAAAAAAATAAAAAATTATAATTGACACTGAAACCAGTGTGCGGCTAAATAAAATTGGTATTGTTTGCTCAGTGGTGGTAGCAAGGACATCTGCCAAAACAATGGCAGAAAATATGTAATAAAATCGAGGCATATGGTAAAGTGCTTCAACAAAGATAGTTTTATACCATGATTTTGTCAATTTTTGTATGTATTTTGTTATAAAACGTTGGAAAGTGTAAAAATTAAACCCATAATATGATGTTGAAGATTGGAGTTACGGGAGGCATAGGTTCGGGTAAAAGTATCGTTTGCGAGATTTTTAAAGTTTGCGGAATCCCGGTCTATAATGCCGACGAAAGAGCTAAATGGCTCACGAATAATGATTTACAATTAAGAAAAGAAATTAAAGAACTACTCGGACGAAGTGCTTACGATGCCGATGGGCATTATAACCGTAAGTGGGTAGCAGAGCAGGTTTTTACCAATCCGGATTTGTTGAAACAACTCAATATGTTGATTCATCCCAGAGTATTTGACGATACCGACAAATGGATTGTCAAACACAAAGACAAACCTTATGTTATCAAAGAGGCGGCCTTGATGAATAAGGCAGGCGTTGGCAACGACCTCGATAAAGTAATTGTTGTTACAGCACCTCTCAGTATTCGTATCGCTCGAATCCAAAAAAGAGATACTCAACGTTCGCAACAAGAGATAGAAGCCATCATTAATCGCCAAAAATCTGAAGAAGAATTCCTCCAAATTGCCGATTTTACAGTTATCAATGACGATAGCCAATTGCTGATTCCGCAGATTATTAAACTACATCAACTATTCTTGAAGTCTTCGTGATTGACCAATAATCATGCTATCCCCCTCGGGGGCGTTTATTTTTTGTAAATAGGTCATTTTTTGCTACCTTTAAGTAATAAAATGAGTTGCTATTGAGATTTAAACACTAACGGCAAAATTTTTGCTGTTAAATTATCACCCCATTGTAGAATGTGTAGCGAAGGGGTGAATCTATATAAAATGAATTTGCAGGTTTTTTACATGACATTGCTCTTGTTGGTGCAATGCTCCGTTACTTTTGCTCAGATTAAATGCGGAACAAATGACCCTTCTGAATCCGAACGGAGGGAATTACTTTCGTTTTATGATACTTTTCTTCACAAACAAAAACAAGCCAAAATCGCCAAACAGGAAATCTACAAAGTTGCAATAAGAGCCAATATAATTTATTCTACAACCTCAAACGACGGCCTGACCGACGCAGATGTCAGGGCATTAATACAATATGCAAATGCCTATCTTATCAATGCAAATATCGAATTGTATTTACTTGATAATCAGACTTATATTATCAGAGAGGATAAATTTGTTGACCTAAAAATCAGCGATGAGGTTGAATTGAGGCGAAAATACGATGTTTTTAATGCCATCAATATTTATTTTGCGAGGAGTATAACTGATGCTAACCAAGCGATTTTGGGTGGCTACGCCTCGCTTCCTAATCTATCAAATGGCAGTAATAGAATCCTGTATTCGTACTTTAATCGCACCACTGAAGATTTTGAATTATTGAAAAATAAGCTGTTTCTTCACGAAATTGGGCATTATTTTGGCCTTTTGCATACTTTTCAAGATAGTAATAGCCCCGACATTAACAAGAGAGAACTTGTAACCCGCGGAATCGGAGCTAATTGTTCTACCACTGGCGACCAAATTTGTGATACTGCCGCCGACCCTTTTGAGCGTCTGCCAGCTATTGCCGCTTACAGTTGTTTCGACCACGTTCCGAATGATTTATTGGATGCCAACGGAGAGAGATTTTCGCCACCAACCAACAACTTGATGTCGTACCACCAACGCTGCGGCAATATTTTTACTGAGCAACAATACCAGAAGATGCAAGCATCGTTTGCGGTTCGTTTTTCGCCCTCGGCCGAATACCAAGTCGTTGCTCGAATCCCAAATTTTGTGGTGATTAGCAGTACCGACCGCAAAACGTACTGCAACGGCGATTCGGTAAAAGTAAACTTTAGAACCGAAGGACTTTTTGAAAGAGATAATCAATATGTAGTAGAATTATCGGATAATTCGGGCAAAAATTTTCAGAGAATAAGTGCCAGATTAACGGGGAATCAATTGGTTTTCAAACTACCCAGTATCATTGCAGAAGGCGATAATTATCGGGTACGAATCACTGCGACCCGTCCTGAAACTACGAGTCCGATTAGTGAGAACTTTTCGATTCGTGCCTACGCAAGTACGTTTATTTCGACCAATAAAACCGAGGTAGAATCAGGAGGAAACGTTGAGGTTTCGGTAAGTTTTACTGGAACAGGCCCTTGGGATTTCACTCTTTCGGATGGAACTACTTTCAAGTCAATCAGACAGAATCCGTTTAAATTTAATCGAGCAATTTATCAAACTACGGCTTTCTGGATAAGTACAGCAAGTAATATGTGTGGAAACGCCGTCAGGTACGGTTCTTCGACGGTCAATTTAATTGAACCTCAGATTCAGACAACAGCTCTTACAACACCATATCTTTGTCAAGGTCAAAACCTTAGTCTTTCAATTACCTCTTTGGGGCGTTTTACGGGCAGTAATCAATTCGTCATTCAGATTTCGGATAAAAGCGGTGTTAATTTCACCGATTTACAGACCCAAGTCTCAACTTTTAGTTTGGTGGCCAAAATTCCAGATAATTTTCCAGCCGGAAGTACCTATCGAGTAAAAGTAGTAGAGAAATCTTCGCAGCTATTCAGTGCAGTATTAGGGCCAATTACTATCTCGGAGGCCCCTCAACCACCAAAGGTCAATTCGCCAGCAGTTTATTGTGAGAGCAATGCTCCTCAACTTTTAGAAGCTACGGGTCAAGGGCTTCGGTGGTATCAAAACGAGACCGATGTTAAATTTTTTACTGCGGTCTTATCTCCCACCAGCAAAGTCGGTAACTACACCTATTTTGTGAGCCAAACCAATATAAATGGCTGCGAAAGTAAGCGTTCTAAACTCAATGTTATCGTAAAACCCCTTGCCAATGCTACCATTAGTGGTAATCATTTTATTAACCCACGCGATAGTGTTTTGATAAATGTAATGCTTACAGGAGATTCGCCATGGGAATTCGTCTTATCGGATAATCGGGTTTTTAAAACACAAAAAGATGTCAATCAGATTTATGTAAAGCCTTTGAAATCAACAGATTATGTCTTGAAAGAAGTAAGGAACATCTGCGGCTATGGTAACACTTTCGGTGTGGCAAAAGTTACGGTTTTACAACCCCTGAGTAGCGAAGACGAGTTATTTAGCAATACAAAGGTGTATCCGAATCCGACTTCTGAAAAGTTAAGTATTGAGCTTAAACTGAATCCGAATTCAAATGTAGAATTTTCAATTTTTGATATAAGTGGTAGAGTAATTCTGCAAAAGAAACAAAAAATAAATGAGTATCCGCAAAAAGAAGAAATTGATTTATCTGGATTGAACTCGGGAGAATATCTACTACAAATCAGTACAAATCAATACAATACAACTCGAAAGATAATTGTGCAGAAATAAAAAAACCAGAGCTAAAACTCTGGTTTTTTTATTAAGATTATTTCAATGGTGGGATACGCAAAACTTGACCGGGATAAATTTTATCTGGGTGTGTAAGCATTGGCTTGTTTGCTTCAAATATGATTTCATACTTGTTTGCATCGTCGTAGTATTTCTTCGCAATTTTAGATAACCAATCGCCTTCTACAACAGTGTGGTACTGAGCCTCTGGCTCAGGTGTAGCTACTGTGAGTAAGTTGTTTACCATGTGTACGCCTTCTACGTTACCAACCGCCAAAGCGATTTTTTCTGAATCTTCTTGTTTGTCAACTTCACCTTCGAGCGTAACAGTGTCGCCAGAAGTTTTTACAGTGAGCGTGTTGAATGGCAAACCAAGTTTTTGGATGTGTGCAAGCAATGCACTTGCTTTTAGTTCTTCTTTTTTCTCAACAGGTGCCTCTTCGTGTTCTTTTCCACCGAAAAGTTTTTCGCCGACACCTTTAAAAAATGACATTAATCCCATGTTAGTAAGTGTTTTTTGGTTTTAAGACGTATTAAAAATTAATAAGTAACTGCAAATCTATCAAAAGATTACAAACTGATAATTAAATTTATAAATAAATTATTGAAAGGAGTAAAACTTAGTGTTTATGTTGCATTTTATTGTTAAATGGCTTGATTTTTGCTCGAAATTCGTAGATGTCTATACTAAAAGTTGCTATTATGAGAGCCTTACAATACCTATTGATTGGATGTTTTATTTGGTTGGTTTCGTGTAAAGAAATATCGATTCCGCAGCCTAATCCCACCTCAACTCAAAGTAATAATAATAATACCAATAGTAATACAAACCCAAACCCAACGAATACATCTACGAGCTGGGCATTGACAACAGCACAAGGGAAGGAGGCTTACGATGAATTTGTGAAATTAGTTTTTAAGGATTCGGGCGGAAGAGACAAAAATGTTGCAAAATGGACAGACGCTAAACCACAAATATTAGTTTTTTTGGATGGAAGTAAAGACCCAAATATCACAAAAGCACTGGAGGGAATCTTCGTAGAATTAAAAGCAATCAATAAGGTTAATGCGTTCTCGTTTACTTCTAAAGCTGCCGATGCAAGTATCATAATCAATCGTGCGACTTTTGAAGAACACAATGCAAAATACACGAGTGCAAAGTCGCCGAGTTCGGGTTTGGCAGGATTTACAACTTATACCTATAACAGTATGTCGGGAATCACAAATGCCACAATCTGGCTGAATATAAGTTTAGCGGCAAATAACGCTCAGTATATATTACGACACGAGTTTTCGCATGCTTTAGGGTTGAGTCATACCTCAAACACTAATTCGATAATGTTTGCAACGGCCAATATTTATTACAAAACGGCGAGTTATTCGGCTTTGGATTCTAAAATTATCGAGATACTATCAGATAAACGAATAAGGCAGGGTATGACTTTAAAAGATGCCGACCCGATAATTAAAGAATATTTGAAATAAAATATTCAGATTTTCGTTACATTTGAGTCGAATATCACCATTGTTCTCCGATTTGAGTCAAATTTAATCGGTAACCAATCAAAGAATAAATCATAACAATTAACCGTGGCTTTGCCACTTATACACGATATGAAAACGCCAAAACTTTTGACTTTCTCGGTCTTATTTGTGTGTAGTATTTTCACGGCAAATGCTCAGTCGGATGACGAAGCCATCAAGGCCACACTCAACAACTATTTGGAAGGTGGTGCCGTAGGCGATACCGCCAGATTGGGCAGGGCATTCTTCACCTATGCCAATTTGCGTAGCTTGAGCAAAGAAGGAAAAGTATCCGAAATGCCAGTTAAGAAATTTATCGCCGGTGTACCTGCGGGTGGTGCCAAGTGGATTCCACGAATTGTCAATTACAGCTACGCAGGCACAGCCGCCACGGCAGTAACCGAAGAGGAGTTTCCAGCATTTAAGTATGTTGATTTTTTGAATCTACTTAAAATTAACGGCGAATGGAAAATCGTCAGCCGAGTGTTTTCGAGAGTTGATAAAACCGAAAGTGTAGCGGGTTCGGCGGGGGGCGGTTTCTCGGCTCCGGCAAGTACGGGTAAGGTTACGCCAGCGGCCGCAACAAGCAAAAAACCTGCTCCAAAACCAAAACCAGTGTCAGACGACGGTTGGGAATAATATTGGTCTAAATGCAAAAGAGTGGCATAATGTGAATATGCCACTCTTTTTATTTTGTTGCTTTCCAGCCACCTATCGCTGCGATTGCACCTAAGATAGGAGATATGATATAAATCCAAATACTTGAAAGATTACCCGAAATCAAAGCCGGCCCAATACTACGTGCAGGATTCATCGAAGCTCCGCAAATAGGGCCTGCAAACATGGCTTCTAAAAGGACAGTCATTCCAATCGCAAAGCCAGCTAATTGTTGAGTTTCTTTTGTTGCTTGCGACGTCTTCAAGATAACAACCATCAGCAGAAATGTCAAGATGAATTCTAATACAAATGACTGTAAATCAGAGCCTTGTGGTAGGGTAGAGCCTAAGTTTTTATTATCCCAAAATAAAAATTTTAGTATTCCTGATGCCAAAATAGCACCAACCAACTGCGAAACGATGTAAGGTGCAACTTCTTTAGCTGGTAGCAACTTTGAGAGCCACAGACTGACTGTTACGGCAGGATTAAAATTAGCACCAGAGGTATCGCCAAAACTGTAAATCATTGCCATCACGATTAAACCAAATGTAATGGCAATGCCCACATGAGAGATTGCTCCGTTACTTTCTTCATTTATGATGATGGCACCTGTCCCACAGAAAACAATAGCAAATGTGCCGATTGCTTCGGCAATGTATTTTTTCATTCTTTGAGCAAAGAAAACATGTATAAAATTTCGGTAGCAATCTGCTGGCAACGCTCGCTGTATTTTTGGTCTTGCAAAGGTGTATTGTCAAAAGCTTTTGGGTCATCGTATTTTGTAGCTATTCGCAAATCACAACCAAAAATCACAGGGCAGTTTTCGTCGGCATCGGAGCAAGTCATTATAGCCGCAAAATTGCTCGTTGGGTTTGCCTCATCGTCGTAACGTTTTGAAAAACAGTCAGCCGATTCGGATTCACCAAACTTCACTTTGTAAATTGGATTCGAGACCTTTTGGTCTGAAATTATTTCAAAACCGATTTTTTTTAGGGCATTAATTGCGTTGATATTAAATGCAGTAGCTTCTGTACCACCCGAAAAAGTTTTTACATTGTCAATGCCATAAAACGATGCAGCCACTGCCGCCCAAACTTGACCAAAATGACTTCTGCGAGAGTTATGCGTGCAAACATAAATTAGATTGATAGCCGCTGAATTATTTCTTTTTTGCTGAATATACTGAGCAATCGAAGATAAAATTTCTTTTCGTTCGGTTGAGATTGTGTCGAATTGAGTTGTGAGGTTTTCACAATAATTCTTAATTGATTGATACATAAAGCAAAGATTTAGATTTAGCAGCAACCGCTACCCGGCGTGCAACATGAAGTTTCTTTTAGCTGAATATTTGAAAGTCTGATTTTTGGCTTCTCTTCCGGAATCCCACATCTGTCTGGTGCTAAACAATTCGTGAATTTGGAAGTAAGTACAAAACCTTCATTTACAAAAGCCACACCGTACTTGCCGATGGTATCAGATTGGTATTCGATTTCGACTTCGAGGTCTTCATTTCCTAAAACCGAATCGGCAATTTTGATGATACCAAGAACCTTTTGTGGCTCTATTCGGTGGTCGTAATCATTGGCTGTCCAAAGCTGAAAACTAACATTTTTTTCGGTTCTGACCGTACCGCCACAATCAATGAAATGTTTTGTAACTAATCCTGCCTCGGTGATATGAAAATGAGCCGGGACTTTCTCGCCGTTTGGAAGGCTAAACTCTAAATTATTGATATTTTGGAGGTATTCGGTGAATTCTGAGATTCTCATTGCTTTGTTATTTGATTGTTTTTGAGTTATTTATGTTAAACTTAGCAGCAGTTTTCTTTTTGATTTGACTTTATTGCGATGATGTTATTGATGAACCCCGATAGGGTTTTAAAAACCTCGGGATTAATGCAATAGCAGATTGCATTGCCCTCAATTGAACCTTTGATTAAACCCGCATTTTTGAGTTCTTTTAGGTGTTGCGAAACCGTTGGTTGTGCTAATGGCAATTCATTGACAATATCGCCACAGATACAGGTATCTACTCTCAACAGATATTCAATAATCGCTACTCTTGCAGGATGCCCTAAGGCTTTAGCAAGGTTGGCCAATTCGTTTTGATGCTCGGTGTAATATTCGGTATTTGTAGCCCCCATTATTGTATTTTAATATTGCAATATTACGATATAGTTTTTTTGAAACAAAAAAAGGAGGAAATTTTTTTTTCCTCCTTACATATATTTTGTCTGAAATTACTCGGCTTTAGCCTCTTCTTCGGCTTGAGCAACAACCGCCTCGGGTTCGGCCTCTTTGCCATTGACAAATTCTGAGTAAGCGGTTTGCTTAAACGGGCGTCTTCCGATTAATTCTTCGACATCACCTTGAAAAATTATCTCTTTTTTCAATAATTCTTGGGCGATTTTCTCTAAAGCATCACGTTTATCGGTAAGTAACTGTTTTGTTTTCTGATAAGCCGAATCAATCAATTTACGTACTTCATCGTCAATCATTCGAGCGGTTTCTTCCGAATACGGCTTCGAGAACGAATATTCATTACCACCTTTTGAATCGTAAAACGAAACATTACCGATTTTGTCATTCATACCGTAGATACTTACCATACTGTAAGCCATTTTGGTAACTTGCTCTAAGTCGCTCAGTGCACCCGTCGAGATTTTACCATAAACTATATCTTCGGCCGCACGGCCACCAAGTGTTTTGCACATTTCGTCCATAAACTGCTCGGTTCGGTACAAATATTGTTCTTTTGGCAAATATTGAGCATAACCTAATGCCGCTACTCCACGTGGTACGATACTAACCTTTACCAGTGGATTGGCGTGTTCTAAAAACCAACCCGTTACGGCATGACCAGCTTCGTGGTAAGCCACGATTTCTTTTTCTTCTGGAGCAATGAGTTTATTTTTCTTCTCAAGACCGCCAATCTCTCTATCAATCGCATCCTGAAAATCTTGCATTTCACGTTAGCAATCTCAGCACCCGCAAAACCTGGGGTTTGAGCCGCTAATTTTTTTACATCTACTTCTTCTGAAAGTTTCAATGGACGCATGTGAACTTTGAAGATAGCCTCACGACCTACTATGTCTGGCGTATCTACCGAAATCTGACGGTCGAAACGACCCGGACGAAGTAAGGCAGAATCAAGAACATCGGGACGGTTGGTTGCGGCAAGAATAATGATTCCGATTTCAGAACCAAAACCATCCATTTCAACCAAAAGCGAGTTCAACGTA
>JALOLV010000052.1 GCA_025455785.1 Spirosomataceae bacterium
TACGTTGATTCTCTGAAAGTTGGTTGGCTCAATACTCAAATCTATGATAGCACCCGCAGGTAGCCCAGTGATTGTAGCTGTTGTTCCGCTGAAAGAGCCAAAACCGCTTGTTCCAGCGGGTACGGTTGTCCATGTATAATTGACAGTACCTGATGTCTCTACTCCAAATTGTATTTGATTGGCACCACTGCCAGTAGCTAATGATAAATTCCACTGGGTGATGAATGGACGAGTTGCTACTACATTATTATACGTAAACGGCACTACATAGTTACAAGACTGACCACTCGGAGTAATTTTGGCATAAAGTGTTTGTGAACCCGCTGGCAAACCAGTTGGTGTAAAGGTATTCGGTGCGACAAAAGTACCTGCCGATATAGTAGCAGTGGCATTGGTAAAAATACCATTGACTGTACCATTGTATGTACCACCATAGGTGAAAATTGGTATTGGAGTATTGTTCACGATAACTGAACCGGCTCTGGTATTTGCTACAAGTGGTCCGCTATAAGATACTCCCGAAATTGTGGTATATTTTAACACTCCATCATTCCTGAAAAAGCCATTGGGAGCATCAAATGGTGAAACAGTATATTGGACATTCAAATCTCCGCCAATGTAAACATAACCAGTATTCATTATGTGACCAAATAAAACAAAATTGCCCGTGGTATTAAATCTTGCACACTCGTTATTTGCCCACTCAACTCCATAATAAGTTGATTCGTTTCTTGACGCTGTACCTGACAAACTTGTATTGCCTCCTACATTTACTGTTCCATTATTCGTTACATTATAAATATTTGAGTAGTGTTGACAATTAAGGTCACTTACTATGTTTAGAGTAGCACCCGCATTTATCGTTAAATTGGCAGCAACACTAAGTGACTTAATGGTTAAATTGGAGTTTAATACAGGATTATTGGGTCTGGTGGCAGCAGGAATAACGACGTCATTTAAGTTACTTGGTACACCACTGGGCGACCAGTTAGAGGCAGTATTCCAGTCGGTACTGGTAGCACCTGTCCAAGTTTTGGTTTGTGCAAAGGCACTTAGGCTTATCAATAAAGCCATGAAAAAGTAAAAGATTTTTTTCATTGGTAGAAAAAATTTAAGGTTCAAAATTTTGTGATAGTTTCAGGAGAAAGTGGAGACGAACTCCCCTCCGAACCTTCAATCTTTCTACCACGAAAGGTCGGGCCACGCTTGGTCTTCTGTTTTTGGGTTAGCGATATGAACAAATAATTTGGCTTTTCGGCGAGAGAGACTTATGGTGGTGGCATTCTCCATCTTAATAAGATTTGAGAATACCTCAAACTCGGCAACATAAGACAGATTGATGATGTAGGAGCGATTGGGTCTAAAGAATTGTCCACTGCTTTGTAGTCTTCTTTCTAAAACACCGAGGCTGGTCGAACTCAGAAAATGGCTGCCATCGCAAAAAAATACTTGTGTATAATTGACATCGGCTTTGAGCAATAATATTTCTTCGGGCGATGCCTTGACTCGTCCACCGAGGTGGAGGATAGTTTCATTGGTTTTCATGTACATCGTTTTTAAGTGGTAAAAAGATGCACAAACATATTGCAATCAGAAATGTGGGTGTTATCTCATTTTGGACATTCTTTGACTCATTTTGGACTTCTGAGAAATCAATAAAACAAGCCTCTTAAACTTTTTTTTGAGTTTTTATTTGCCCAAAATGAACATTCTTTTGCTCGTTTTGAACATTTTAGTAATTTAAACAAAAAGAGCGTCTATTGACGCTCTTCAAAATTATGACCTTTACTCGGGCTTATACTCAGATGGCGGAACCCCATAATGCTCTTGAAACACCCTACTAAAATACGGCAAACTCTCAAAACCTACTTGGTAGGCAATCTCTGAAACCGATGCAGTTTTATGTTTTAACAAATTGGCAGCCTTCTGCAAACGGAAGTTTCGGACATACTCAACCACTGTAAAGTTAGTGAGCGATTTCATCTTTCGCCTGAGCTGTACCGCACTCATGTTCATTGCTGAGGCAAATTGCTCAACATCGAACCGTTGATTGGTAATATTAGACTCAACCACTTCTTTGATTTTATTTAAAAACTTGGCGTCAATGGAGTTTACTTTTATTTCTTCGGGGTTAAGATTGATGATTTCTTTACTGAATTGTTTTTTAAGATTTTCTCGAATCGAAATCAGGTTACGGGCCCTCACCTCAATTTCTTCTTTATGAAAAGGTTTAATGAGGTAGTCATCGGCACCCAACCCTAAGCCTTCGATTCGGCTCTCGACATTTGCTTTTGCCGTAAGCATGATGATTGGGATATGAGAGGTTTTTTCGTCGGTTTTCATTCGCTTACAAAACTCAAAACCGTCCATTTCTGGCATCATGAGGTCGCTGATTACCAGATTCGGTATTTGCTCATTGGCTTTGGCAAGTCCGTCTTTGCCATCAACAGCTTCAATGATTCGGTACTCATTTTCAAAAATTCCTCGAATGTAGGTGCGTATATCGGCATTGTCATCTACAATAAGCAAGATTTGTTCACTCTCCGATTCGGCCACTTTGAGTGAGTTTTCAGTCAATAAATTTGATATAGAGGGCCTGATACTAATCTGTTCGGTAGTACTTACATCGGTGGGTTGGGTTTCGTACCTAATCGGCAATACGACCTCAAAGGTAGTTCCTAAACCTTCTTGGCTTTTTACATTAATTTGGCCTTTCATTACCTCAACTAATTCTTTTACTAAAGCCAGCCCGATACCCGTACCTTCAAATTTACGGTTTGTATTGCTCTCGACTTGGTAGAATCTATCAAAAATCTTATCTAATTTGTCTTCCGAAATCCCAATTCCTTCGTCGCTTATGTGTATCACAATTTGTTTTGGCTGATAATCAACCCTTACCTCTACTTTCTTATTGCTGTCGGTAAATTTAAATGAGTTTGACAACAGATTAATGATGATTTTTTCGATTTTATCTGAATCAACATTCGCCCAAGCATCGTTTTTGTTTTGGCTGAATTCAAATGTAATACCCTTACTCTGTGCCAATGAAGTAAACGAACTAATGAGGGTTCGGAAATAAACCGATAGATTTACTTTTTTTAGCTCAATATTCATCTGGCCTGCCTCAATTTTGGTAATATCGAGTAGTTGATTAATCAATTCGAGTAGTCGATTGGCGTTGCGATAGATTATCTGATAAGCAACATTCGATGGATTTCCTTTGACCAAATCTTGGGCAGGAGCCAGAATGAGCGTAAGTGGCGTGCGAAATTCGTGCGAGATATTGGCAAAAAAATTGGTTTTGATACTGTCAAGTTCGGCCAAACGTAGGTTTTGCTCTTTCTCTAAGACTAATTGTTGTTCAGATATACCTTTTGTCCGTTCATAATCTTGAATAATTTTTCCGAGAAAATACCCAAAACATAAAATATCAGTCAAAGAAAGAATCTTTAAAAAAGCACTAATCCAAACTACATTTGAACCAAACCAGTTTTGGTTAATTATTTGATAAAGTATATAGCTTCCGTTTCCGAGTAAAAAAGGTATAGAAAGGTACCAATTAACAGTCTGTTTTTTTATAATTGTATAGATGTAGAGAGCAATAATTAGAAACCAGCTAAAAATAGCATAATTCATGCTGATTTTAACTATGTACCATTGATAATCATAAATACTGTATAAACCAATTAGGATATTTAGGCTCATAAGTATTACTATGGTAATCTTCAAGATTTTGGGAAATTGTCTAAAATGCAAAGCTGTAATGGCAAACAGTAATAGGCAAAAACTATAAGAATTGGAGATTATAAAGTTAATCCTTACAGCTAATTGGGCATCTGGTGTAAATAATTCAGCCAGCATATTAAGTGCTGTCCCCCAAAGTAAAAAACCCATAAATAGGCTAAATCCATAAGCCCTAAATAGAATAGTTTTTACCGCAAAAAAAGCAAGTATGAGTGTAATACATAGTCGGATAAACATTGCTCCTGTCAGGATACTATTTTGAATTAATTGGGCTATTTCATGCCAAAGAAAAGCATCTGGAGTGTATAAGTAGGCTCGCAAAACAATATTTCGAGAACCATATATTTTGACATAAACAGTTTTTGATGTGTGAGGCATCAACGTCAATTCTATATGCGGAGAACTGTTACTTTTGTGAAAAAATTGATGGGGCATTGGTTCCAGCAATCCTTTGTCTATTTTTTGGTAATTGCCTTTTTCATCTGGTATAAAAAAAATATTATGCTCAATTCGGTTGTAGCCACACTCTAAAACAAATTTAAGTTTTTGGTCTGTGGTATTCTCTAAAGGAATTTTAAACCAATATATTTTATTTGAAGGTGGTGAATTAAAATCAGGCGAATTGAGTCGAGAAAACTTCTCTTTTTTTATAGCATCAAAAGTTTTATTATCGTTTTCTTCACTTCGAAATAATAACTGTTGGGTTATATTTCTTGTCGAGCTATCTGTCAAAACTATTGTTTGTGCCGACACTGGTAGTGATGCAACAATAAATAGTAAAATTTTTATTGTTTGATGAAATTCTCTCATAAATAAAATTTGTTAAAACTAAAATAGACTCTACACAAATGGTAATTTCTGGCACCCTTCCGTCTCATTATTTCAACATATCACAAACCATCCGAAAAGCGATGGTTTCTTACAAATGTTTTTCCGGTTTGGGTCAGTTAGGGCTTTGAGTTTTCTCCGAAGTTGCACTGATAAAATTCCCTTTTTTGGGCAAATTACCCAACATTTATCACTAAAATGAAATAAAATAAAGGTGAAAATTAAAAGTAAACAGCGTGCCACAGGTACAGTCTTTTAGTTTTTAGGTAAACGATAAAGTAAATATAATAGATGAAAAATGATTTTAGCAATATCAACTGAATGGAGTTTTATTTTAGATTTGATAACGTTTATGCCGTAAATTCAGAAAAGACTATTTTAAGCAGGAATGTAAAAAAAGAATAGGCTATCTCTAAGTTGAATACCAATAAAATACCCACGTTAGATAATTTTTCTTATGAATAAGTGCATAATTCTGAAAATTAATTGAGCCAATCGAAAAAAATATTACATTTGTAAGCAGAAACCCAATCATTTGATTGATACGACTTTTTTGGTTTTATTGCTATCAATTTTGTATCAATAAAATTTATTAATCTACACGCTTCTCTCACAAACCACCTAATTAAAATTGGCTGCTGTCGGACTGAAACATTTTTTTATTTCATAGCCAAAACAATAAATGAAGCCCAAAATTACCCTATGTCTCTTTACCCTATTTGGGTTATCACTGAATACTTTTGCCCAACAGACGGTCAAATTTGGTATGGGAAATACCAAAAACGTTACCGTAACTGCATCGTCTCAAGACAATACGGGTATCCGTACCTTGATTGAAAACGGTTATCTGCCCAATCACAATCAGGCGTCTCGTTTTCTTTCGCAGGCTACTCTCGGGCCAAACATGGCTCTAATCCAGAATGTAACCAGCCAAGGTCGAGAAAAATGGCTTGATGAACAGCTAAATTTGCCGGTTTCGTTCAACCTGACCAATTATCTCGGTACGATACACCAGTCGATTGTCGATTCTCTTAATCGAAACCCCGCCAATAATTACACCAAAACTACGGTTGGGTTAGATAACTGGCATTTTGATGTAACATGGTTTCAGGGTGCAATGACCGCCCCCGATGTACTTAGATGGAGAGTGGCTTTAGCACTGAGCGAAATCTTCGTGGTTTCTCGAATCTCCGATTTCAATCCGTACCCCTATGCTCTGACGAGTTATTACGATGTTTTGATGCGAAACGCCTTCGGCAATTACCGAACCCTCCTCAACGATATTTCGTATCATCCAACGATGGGGTCGTATCTGACATTCCTAAATAACCACGCCACGAGTACAACCAAGCAGATTTTTCCGGATGAAAACTACGCACGAGAAGTGATGCAGCTTTTCTCAATTGGATTATACCAACTCAATATTGATGGCACGGAGGTAAAAGATGCTAACAATAAGCCAATTCCTACCTACGATAACAACGATATTGCGGGTTTGGCAAAGGTTTTTACAGGATTATCGTGGGGCGATAGCCGCTACCTCGGCGATACTTACAAAAATTATCTGAGCTACACACTACCGATGAAATTCTATGGTAAAGATTCGCTGGAGTTTTATCGAAATTATAGCCGTCCCAGAGTTTATGACGCTCACGAGCCGGGTACTAAGACATTCTTAGGGCAGACAATCCCAGCTCGTGATGTCATGCAAGGCAACCAAGATATTCAAGATGCAATAAATATTTTATCTAACCATCCTAACGTTGGCCCATTTATCTCTCGCCGATTGATTCAGAGATTGGTTATGTCAAATCCAAGCCCAGAATACATCGCCAGAGTTGCTACTGTTTTTAATGATAATGGCAGTGGAGTTAGAGGAGATTTGAAAGCAGTAATAAAAGCAATCTTATTAGACCCAGATGCTTGTGGATGCCCGACAAACACCACCGCCCAAAATACATCAGGAATGCTCCGTGAGCCATTTGTCAGGTATATGAATGTCATGCGAGGGCTAACCCTCACGACTCAAAGTGGGGTTTATCGAAACATAATGTATCGTTTGTACGATAAAGTTGGTCAAGTACCGCTCTTTTCGCCCTCGGTATTTAACTTTTTCCAGCCCGATTACGCTCCCGAAGGAGAACTGAAAGCAATGGGCAAAGTTGCTCCTGAGTTTCAGATTCTTAATTCCCAAACCCTCACGGGGTATATAAATGCACTCAATGAGTGGTTTATCAATGACGACCCGACTGACTGGTGGGGCTATTTTAGCGGCGAAAGATACAAAGCCGACCAAGACCCAAGGTTTAACCTTACTGCCGACTATACTCTTACTCGTAATGATAAACTACCGCAATTATTAGATAAATACAATCTGCTTTTTGCCCACGGAAGTTTATCATCGCAGTCGCTCAAAATCATCAAAGATGCCATTTCGAGTATGCCTTACAGCGAAGACGCCAACGGGGTGCCTGATTCAACATCGGCCAATCGGAGAGTTAGGCTTGCCTTGGTACTTATATTGTCATCTCCCGATTATTTGATTAATAGATAATCCTTTCAATAACCGAGCGGATGGAGTGTGTCTGGACTTGTGGTTTGGTTAATCTCAATCGCTCTCTCAATTTACCATTTTTCTGAATTTTTTTGTCATGAATAGAAGAGACTTTATCAAGCAATCGGGATGTGCAGCGATGGGAACAACTACGCTGCTCAGTACATTGACCAACCTAACGACTTTTAATGGTGCGTTGGGTGCTGACATAGCCAAGTCTGCACCACCGAGCGACTACAAAGCATTGGTTTGTATTTTGCTGGCAGGTGGGATTGATTCTTACAATACGTTAGTGCCAATGGGAAACACCCCCGGAGGCGACAACGGGTATAACGAATACAGTGCTTTACGTACCGATTTGGCAATCGACCGAAACCAATTATTGGCCCTAAACAATCCCCAATGTAGCAGTTTTAGAGGGATTCCGTGTCAGTATGGAGCTTTTGGGGTGCATCCCACAATGACGGGTATGCGAGATTTATTCAATACTGGCAAAGTGGCTTTCATGGCAAATATCGGTACGTTGGTTGAGCCAATTATGAATAAAACCGAATACCAAAGCGGACTCAAAAAACTACCTTTGGGGATTTATTCTCACTCCGACCAGATTATGCAATGGCAAACATCAGTTCCGCAAAGTCGTGATGCCTTGGGAGTAGGGGGGCGATTGGCCGATTTACTCCATGCTTCAAATACCTACCAAGAGATTTCGATGAATTTTTCGTTATCGGGCAAAAACGCTTTTCAGCGTGGACAGACCATCACCGAATACTCAATCAGCAACAATATCGACCCAAATAACGTAGGTTTTCAGGCTTTACCTTCTTGGTGGAGCAACTCGGGCTATCTCACACAAGTTCGTGATAATGCAATTGATAGTTTGGTATCGAAAACGTATGCCAATTTGCTTCAAAAAACGTATTCGACGGCCACCAAAAATTCGACTGCGGCTTTCGATATTTTTAAGCAAGCATTGACCAAAGTTCCGTCGATGTCAACGGCGTTTGGTACAGATGAACTCTCACGGAATATGCAGGCCATTGCCAAAGTGATTAGCGTGCGTGAATTTTTGGGGACGAAACGTCAGATTTTCTTTGTTACCTACGGTGGATGGGATATGCACAGCAACCTTCTGACCGGTATGAACCAGCGGGTACCAGTTGTGAGCCAAGCACTCAAGTCATTTTATGATGCCACGGTTGAGCTGGGTATTGCCGATAAAGTCACAACCTTTACTATCTCAGATTTTGCCCGCACGGTTACGTCAAACGGGCAGGGCTCTGACCACGCATGGGGCGGAAACACAATCGTGATGGGTGGCTCGGTAAATGGTGGGAAAATCTACGGGTCATATCCTAAAATGGATGTTGCGACTTACAATCGCAATATCTCTTTCAGAGGTAATTTTATCCCTGCGGTATCAACCGATGAATTCTACGCCGAATTGGCTCTTTGGTATGGCGTCAGCCCCAATGATTTATGTTACGTATTGCCAAATCTTGGCAATTTTTACAGCTACGCTGCCAATCAGTACCCTGTCGGATTTATGAATTTCAACGGAACGGCGATTTCGAACGAAGACCTTCCGCCAAACTGCCTAAGCTATTAATTATTAGAGTTTTGTGGTTTTAGTTTCTGATTTTTATTGAGATATAGCCTTATGAAATATAGATTTTTATTTTTGATTTCGATTTTTTGGGCGGCTTTTTCGAGTCATGCCCAGCAAAATTGTGTAGGCACGGCGGGTCAAATCAAGTGGCATTATTGGATGGGTTTCAAAAACACCCCCGATAGCTTAGATTTGTTTGCTTTAGAGAATTTTCCGAGCCGTCCTGACGGTAGCCAGATTTTAGGCTCGACCAAATCTCCCGTTAATTTTACTGACTATTTTGCCTCGATGATGCGAGGGTATATTACCGTTTCGACGACCGATAACTATAAATTCAACATCACGGGCGACGATAGGGTATTTTTCTATTTGAGTACTGATGCTAATCCGGCAAACAAAAGAAGGAGAGCTGCACTAACCTCATTTACTGGTATTACCGAACATAACAAACAAGCTGGACAAACCTCGCAAACCATTCAATTGGTGGCTGGTCAGAATTATTACTTTGAGATTTTGGCGTTTGAAGGCACTGGCGGCGACCATTCTACACTTTATTGGCGACGGAACTCAAATCCTGACACGACTTGGCGAGTGATAGATTATACCAGCCTCAAAGAGTACGCTTGTGAGTCTAACTGCCCTGCACGAGGAACAGCTTGTAATGATAATAACCCGAATACAACCAACGACCAGCAGGATGGCTTTTGCAACTGTGTGGGTACTCCACAAACTGCCAATGCTTGTGTCGGCGAGAAGGGTGTTGTTGAGGCATATTATTACGATTCGATTTCGGGTACATACGTCGAGCCAGATTTGACCAATTCGCCGAAGTTTCCGCTTACTCCCGATAGAAAAGAGAGACTAAAAGGGGCTTATGGACCACTTTTGACCGACTCTAAAGATAATTATGGCTCATTGGTGCAGGGCTATTTGAGTGTCCCGATGTCGGGTATGTACGAATTTAACATCACTGGCGATGGACAAACCTATTTCTTTTTGAGTAGGAATGATTCGATTGAATTCAAGCAGTACCACCAAGCTATTGTGATTTCGGGCGTTGATAGAAACGATTTTAATAATTCGAGTTTTCAGCGTATTGCTCCGCTTTACTTAGAAAAAGGCAAGTTTTATTACTACGAATTTAGGCATAAAGAAAACTCGTGGCGAGACCACTTCAATTTATTCTGGAAAACACCTTTTCATGAAAGACGAGACTGGAAACGTGTTTCAGATTTTTATCTTTTCGATTACAAATGTGAAATTTCGTGTGTGCCGCAAGGAACACTTTGCGACGACGGCAATCCGTTTACTAATAACGACCGATTCAATAACAACTGCGAGTGTGTTGGTACACCGTGTTCGGGGCCTGATTGCGACGATTCGGCGGCCAGATACCAAGCCTATGCAGCTTGTGCCCCAACCGATAATTTGGTGGCTACGCTCGAAAACTCTTGGAATTCCTGTAGCCCGGGTTCGCCCAATCCAAATGCTGCTCGAAATGGCCTAAATTATTGGATTCGTTACGATTTTGGAGATATTTATAAATTTCAAGGTACAAAAGTATGGAATTTTAACGTACAGGGATACACCGATAGAGGCTTCAAGAATGTGTATGTCGATTATTCGCTCGATGGCACAAACTGGACGCAACTCGGCGGGACTTACTTCTGGAATCAAGCCTCTGGACTTTCTGATTATTCGGGATTTGCTGGGCCAAATTTCAATGATGTAAAAGCTCGTTACGTACTCATTTCGGCTATTGATAATTGGGGGGCGGGTTGTTCTGGTTTTAGTAAAATTACATTTGATGCCACACTTTGTAATCCGTCTGGGACTGCCTGCGACGACAACGACCCACTCACGATGTACGATAAATTTGATGCAAACTGTAATTGTAGAGGTATAAACATCAACTGTGCCAGCGATACCCTCAGACTCGACCGAATAACCCTTGCCGATGGTACTTTTAAAGCTAAAAAAGTGGTAAATTCGGAGAGTATTGTACCAACAACCAAAAACGTAACATTTACTGCTGGGAATAGCATTGTGTTGATGCCGGGCTTCAAAATTGACCAAAATGCTACTTTTACAGCTAAAATCGAAGATTGCTTACAGCAGGCATTTACCCAAAACCAAATGCAAGCCGCTGCTATGGTTAGCGATTCGACAGCATCCGAATTTGCCGCCACAGACTCCGAAAATCAACAAATCAAAAAGATTATTTTTAGGCTCAATAAGCCAAGCCAAGTCAAATTGGTATTGAAAGACAGCAACGAAAAAGTAATTGTAACAATCATCGACCAATACTACCAAAACTTAGGAACTCAAATTAAACTTTTACCAACCAATAAACTCCAAAAAGGTGAATATTGGATAGAGCTAACGGTTGATAAAGAGATTTTGAGAGAAAAACTGATAGTAGAGTAAAGATACACGAATTTAAAGTGGCATATTTGAACCAAAATATGCCACTTTTTTTTGTAATTTATTCATGATGTCAATTGTTCAGAAACTTATAGATAGCCTCGGTAAAGAATGTGTATTGACCCACGAAGAAGCGGCCCAACGAATAGCCAGTAATTGGCAGAAAGCCGGAAATCTGGATTGTTTGGCGTTGATTCGACCCAAAAATACCGAAGAAGTTTCGATTGCACTCCAAATCTGCAATGAATATAAGCAACCAGTTGTACCGCACGGAGGTTTAACGGGGGTTTCGGGTGGTGTTCACACTGCTCCCAATGAGATTGCGATAAGTCTCGAACGGATGAATCAGATTGAAGAAATTGATGAAGCCAACCAGACCGTAACTGTGCAGGCTGGGGTAATTTTGCAGCAATTACAACAAATCCTTGCCGAGAAGAATTTGCTTTTTCCGCTCGATTTAGGAGCCAAAGGTAGCTGTATGATTGGCGGCAATATTGCAACCAATGCCGGCGGGCTGCAAGCAGTTCGTTATGGTGTTACACGCCAGTTGGTTTTAGGTTTAGAAGTGGTATTGGCCGACGGAACTGTGCTTTCTTCGATGAATAAAATGATGAAAAACAACGCCGGATACGACCTAAAACAGCTTTTCATTGGTTCGGAAGGTACGTTGGGCATTATCACGAGGGCGATATTGAAGATTGAGGACGTACCCAAAAGTAAAAATACGGCTTTTGTGGCCCTCAATAGTTTTGCAGATACCGTAAAGCTATTGCAATTGGCCAAAAGAGAACTTAATAATCAGCTCACAACCTATGAGCTAATCTGGCAGGATTACTACACCCTCATGACGAGCAAACCCTCCGATTATCCACCACCGCTTCCACAGAATTACCCCTATTTTGTATTGCTCGAAACCTTCGGACAAAACCAAGAAGAAGACAATGTTTTATTTGAGAAATTCCTCGAAAAATCATTCGAGACAAACCTCATCGCCGATGCTGTTTTGGCCCAAAATCAACAAGAATTAGATTGGTTTTGGGGGATTCGAGAGCAAGTTGAATTTATTTTTTCGATTCATAAACCTGTTTTTTTGTTTGATATTAGCCTTGCGATTTCGGATATGGAGGTGTATATCGAAACCGTAAAAACTGATTTAAGGAGGCACTGGCCCGAAATGTACTTTTATGCTTTTGGACACATGGGAGACGGTAATTTGCACCTTTTTGTGAGTTGCGGAGAAGCCAACCATCAAACAAAACTTCGGGTCGAAGAAATTATTTTTGTACCACTTCAAAAGATTGGAGGCTCGATTACTGCCGAACACGGTATTGGAGTAGAGAAAAAGAATGGTTACATTTGAGCCGTACTTCTTCGGAGATAAGTCTGATGAAAACTCTCAAAAAAACACTCGACCCAAACGCAATTTTAAACAATGGAAAGGTATTCTAAGTTTATACATTACCGTTCGTACTGTGGTTTGCTTAGCAAGCCGGCCGAGGTTAAATGTAGGTGATTTTTTTCATCTTACTTTTACCGATTTTGTGGGTTTAACCCGATTACTCGTAAAATTAATTGGCATTAGATTAAATTATTATATCAAATAAATACGCTTTTATTATATTTATCATAGGTTTATTACACTAAGTCTCGATAATTTTTGTCGGGACTTCTTTATTTTTAGCAATCAATACTTAGTTTTGGTAGCTTGGCAACTTTTTACATTTATTGCTTGTTAGACTTGAAGGAACAATTTTAGATAAAAGCCCAATTACCATAATAAAATAAGCATTATATTTGTGACGTGGAAAAAGTAAAACTCGAAATATTAGGTCTCTCGCCAAGTCAATCGCAGACTGGCTCTTTTGCATTGGTACTTGCCGAACAGTATGGCTCACGCCGCTTGCCCATCATTATCGGGATGTTTGAAGCACAGGCGATAGCCATCGAGATGGAGCATATCACCCCCAATCGACCAATGACACACGACTTGTTTAAGTCATTCTCAAAAGCATTTGATTATACCGTCGAAGAAATCATCATTTCTGATTTGCGTGAAGGTATTTTTTATGCCAAAATCGTATGTACCGATGGTATTCGCCAAAAGACAGTCGATGCTCGTCCGTCGGATGCCGTAGCTATCGGATTACGTTTTAGCGTACCGATTTACACAACAAACACGATATTGTCGGAGGCAGGAATCACAGCCCAAGAAGCCCAAGTAGCCGATACCGAGCCACAAGAGATTGTATCGTCGTCATCACGTCCGCAAAAACCATTTAAAGAATCATTGAAGGATATGACCCTCGATGAGCTAAACCGAATGCTCGAAGATGCCCTCAATAAAGAAGAATATGAGCGAGCTGCCAAAATCAGAGATGAGATAAGCCGCCGTAACTGATATTGTAAAACGATTTTTCAAATCGTTTCGCTACAAAACCCTCTTGCAAGTACTTTGTGAGAGGGTTTTTCGATTTAAAAACATTTCAATTCAAAATAACTAAAAAAATAGTTGTAAAACTAAAATAATAGTTTTATATTTGTTTAAAGAATGAACCAAACAGTTAATATACTATACCATGGAGATGCGTGAATTGACCCGAGCCGAAGAAGAAGTAATGCAAGCCTTGTGGAAGCTACAAAATGCTTTTGTTAAGGATATTCTGGAGGAGTTTCCAGAACCCAAACCAGCCTATAATACGGTTTCGACGATTGTGAGGATTCTCGAACAAAAAGGATTTGTTGACCACAAAGCCTACGGCAAAACGCATGAGTATTTCCCGATTATTAGCAAAGAAGAATACAAATCTTTTGCTACCGGAAAACTGATGGAAGGATATTTTGAAAACTCGGTCGAAGAAATGTTTTCGTTTTTTGTAAGAGAGAAAAAAATAGACATCAAAGAAGCCGATGAAATCTTGGCGATGATTGAGAAACTCAAAAAAGACTAAACTAACATGTAATTTTATAACCCCCTGAATCTCATGGCAATTTTACTCTACTTTCTGAAAGTAAACATCGGGCTGCTTGCTTTCTACACGCTTTATGGTTTGGTTTTTAGCCGAAATACTTTTTTTCGGGTCAATCGTTTTTATTTATTGGGCTCGATTGTACTATCGTTTGTGTTGCCATTCATCACAATTAAACACAACGCAAACATTGACTTGCCGACTACCCTCAATGAGTATTCGTTTGGCGGGTTAAAGGAATTATTGAATCTTTCGATTGGCTTATATGATATTTCGGTTTTAGATGCTATCAAATTTATTTACTTGTCGGGCGTTGCTATTTTATCGGTGAG
>JALOLV010000053.1 GCA_025455785.1 Spirosomataceae bacterium
TCCTTGCGTTTAAGCCAGTAGCTGTAAATTTATCGACCAAGTTTTGAGCATTTGAAGCATTTTTAAATAAACCTGCAATAACAACATAACGAATAGTATTTTCAGATATTGTTGGAGTTGTGGCAACTGGTTGTGGAAAAATCTTAGATGACTCTACTTTTTTAGATTCTGAAAGTTTTGATGGGTTTTCGGAAGAATTTTCATCTACTTTATTTGAAACCTCCACAGGAGAATCAACAACTATTTGTTTGGCGACTTCTTTCTTCTCAAAAGTCGGGCGAACAATTTCGTTTTTCTTTTCGGTCTTGGGGATATAATCCAAAGGGTTTAAGCTACTATATGCTGTGTTGCGAACAGGCTTGTGCGAAAACAAAACGTAAAATAGTCCCGTGGACAAAAGAATTATTGGCAAACCGTATAAAACGAATGAAAAAGAACTATTTTTCTTTTCGGTATAGGTGTAATAATCTGATGTTGTTTGTTCTTCTGAGTAAACATACTTTTCTTTTTCTTCTGATTTTGGAAAAAGACTATCAAAACCAAAACTTTCGCTAAAGAAATTATTTCTACGGTCAGGCTCAAAAACTATGTTAGTTTCATCATTTAATGAAAAAGTACCAATTTTTTCAAATGTGAAGAATCTTTGAAAAGCCAAATTATCCTTAACTTCTTCTACAAATTGCTGAATCCGACGTTTTGACTCATCAATAGAAATAGATTCTCTTCGAGCAATTTGCATCGCTAATAAGCCATCATCTTGCTTGAGTAATTCATTGAATGCTATTTTTTTCTGTGGAGGCATCAACGAACCACTGATTTCATTCACACTTGCTGGTTGGTAATTGGCAATGAATGCACCAAAATTTGGAACAGTCACATAATCGTACTCATATAGCAGTGTCCTGATATATTCGGCTACCGTTTTCATATTAGTATTGTCATATATGAGGCTAACTTTGGAGAATTAGTCTCAATTTATTGGAGTTTTAGGAATAGTCTTTCGGCTACGGTGCTAAATTAAAAAGAAAGATTGATTCCTACAAGAAAATTCAAACCTTGATTCGGATAATACAAGAATCGTTGGTACTTCTGACCAATAATGTTATTTAATTTAACAAAAGCTGTAAATTGTTTACTGAATAAATAATCAAACTCGGCGTTCAAATCCCAAATCGGTTTAATCTTGTATTCTTTTTGAGTTAATAAGTTTTGGGCGTAAGTACTTCCAATAAAAAACAGGTCTAAATTGGCAACGAGTTTTTCTGAAACAACCAAAGTATTTCCCCATTTACCTGTAAAATTAGGTCGGTAGAATGCGTGTTGATACGTTTTGGTTTTGTAGTTAAAAAATTCCCCTCTCAGATAAGTTCGCCACATTTCGACTGGAGAATAATTGAGTTGAGTGCTGATATTGAAATATTCTGTTTTGAGTGAATCATAAAGTACTTCAAATTTTGAAACAGCTAAACCATTCTGAATATCATCCACTTCGAGAAAATTTTTATTATTAAATAAATACAAATTTTTGTAGTAACCAAAAGCCCCACGCACATTGAAGCTAAATCCTCCGCCCAAATCCCCCTTAGTTCCTACATAAAATTCACGTGTTTTTTCGGTATTCAATAAATTAAATTCTGGAGCTAAAAATGGATTTTCTTCAATGTAAGAACCTAAGGTATTTCGGATGATGTCGCCATCCATTCCAGCAAAGAAATAAACTACGTTTGGCATTTTGTAGGTTAGTTCGATTGTTGGAAATCCTTTAGAACGTTCGACTTTGTTGAAAGAATCAAATTCGCTCAATGCTTTGTAGCCAATTTCTGCACCAAAACGATTAAGATTAACTTTAAATGATGGATGAACCCTAAATAAGTTGCGATTTCCAGAAATGTTTAAATCAGAGCGTTGGGTCATAAACGCATCGGCATTTACGAGAGCAACAAATTTTTCTCCGATTATTGGAAATGAAGCGTTAAAATTTGTCGCCCATTCGAGTTCGTCAGCTTCATAATTATCTTTGATGGTTTTAATATTTGTTTTTAGAGCATAATCGACTCTTGGTTGTGGGGTTATGTTTTCAAAACCAACTCCAAACTTTAGAATATTAAATTTTTGACGATAATTCTCTCTATCAAAATCAACTGATGGCTCGCCACCATAACCATAAAAAAACATATTACGATGTTCCCACGAACCATCTGCCTTGATTGCAAATTTAGGAGTTAAGTATTTTCCGTTTAAAGCTACTAAATTGTTTCTCGTTGCCGAATTTTCCGCATCGACTGGTCCTTTACTGGTAGAATTATGTAAAGCGTGTAAACCCAGCACTAAGCTACCTTCTTGGTTGGTATTTAAAAAAGTTTCTCCAAACAAACGTCCAAAATTTCCAGCCCCAAGACGAATATAGTTGTTGAATTTTTCTACTTCGTTTTTTTTACCACCTTCGGGTGGAATCACATTTGGATTAAACTTAACTTCCTCAATACCAGTTGGTTTACGTTCCACAAAATTATATTTCATTTCTCGGTCTTGGGTGGGATTTTGAACTGGCGGAATCTTCTCATAAACTCGGTTGGCTTGTGGCAAAACTACGTTTCGTTCTTTAGTAATTACAATTTCTTCGTTACCGATACCACCTTTTTGTGCAAATGCCGAAAAAGTAATAACTGAAAGGATTGAGATATATGTTAATTTTTGAGTTTTCATCTTAATAAATTTTGATTTTGAGTGAAATACTATTTTGACTGGCTACTATTTCTACTCCTTATCTTCAATTTCTTTTAATCGTTTTTTTGCAATTGTAATATTATCTGGAGTTTCGGCGTTTTCAATTACAGATTTTAGAGTAACTTTTGCTTGGAAATATTTTTCGAGCGAGATGTAATTTTCAGCAATCAACATGTATGCCTTTTCGTACCAATACGCAAAATTTGAATAATCATCAGCAAATGCCTGTAAAGTTTTTATGGATTGGTCGTGTTTGCGTTGTTTATATTGAATATCACCAATAAAATAATTTGCTTCGGCACCGTTTACATCTTTGGCCATCACAACCGTCTTCTTGAATTCTTCCTCGGCACGAGTCAAATCGCCCTTCTGCATATATGATTTACCCAAATACAGTTGGGCTTTGTTATTTGCCCCAAGCACCACATTTCCGCCATTATTGACAATTTCACGACAAAAAACTTGAACTGAATCTTGGTTACCTGTTAAGTAATAACAATCCAACAATCCGAGCCAAGCTGTTACAATCTCTCTTTTGTTTGAAGATGAAAGTGTAACAGTTCGATAATCAGTAATGGCATTTTTATAACTTTTATTGGCAAATTCAATTCCTGCAGCTCTTAAAGCCGATTTTGTTACAAAACTTGTTCGGTTATCCGAAACCACTTGGTTGTAATAGATGAGTGCGTTTCGATTATCTTTCAAAATAAAATATGAGTCAGCCAAATAGTATTTAGCCTCATAAACATTGGTACTCGTTGGATAATTATTTATATATTTTATCAAGGCTTGCACTGCTTTGTCATATTTTTCATTCAAATACAAATTCTTGGCAGCGTCATATTCTATACCTGCAACCGAACCATCTTCGGGGTTGTTTCTACGGTACTCTTCAATAATTGTAGAAAAATCTTCGGGACGACCAATGGTGTTCAATGTCTCTTGTAAACCTAAAATAGCTTCTTGGGTAACACTCGAATTACCGTATCTTGTAATTATTATTTTATAATCGTTTACTGCTGCATCATAGTTTTTGAGGTTATTGAAGGCGGTAGCACGTTTCATCAAAGCATTAGGAATTAATGTACTTTTGGGTCTTTCTCTAATCATCTTGGTCAAAATATTCACTGCATTTTGATAATTCCCTTTCTCGATTTCGAGAGAACCATTCTGAAAAAGTGCATCATCAACCATTCGTGAGTTTGGATAAGCAGTTGCCAAACGGTCGTAAATTTGTTGTGCTTCTTGGTTTTTGCCTAAAAAAGTCAATGTTAATGCTTTTTGGTACAAAGCGTAATCTTTCTCGCTTCGATTTTCGTTGATAGCCGTGTTATAATATTTGAGTGCTTCGTCATAATTTTTAGTTACTAAGTAACAATCTCCGATTCTGACAATCGCATCTTCGTAACTTTGTCGATTTGTTTCGTCTTTTTTCGTTTTATTAAATTCTTTAAAATAAGACATTGCTTTACCGTATTCTTTCTGATTATAATAAAGATAACCCAAACTATATCGGCTTTTTTGCTTGAATGATTCATCACCCATTTTTAGAATATCTAAATATAACCTTTCAGCTTCCGGGCTTTTTGAAGCATCAGCAGCCTCAGCTCTCCAAAATGAAGCCTTCTGTTTTAAATCATTATCAATTGGTTGGGTCAATGATTTTTCAAAATAAGAAATTGCTTTGGCGAATCTTTCTCCATTAAAATCTAAAACTCCTTGATTAAAACAAAGTCTTTGGTAAGCCGCATTTATTTTGGGAGTCTTGCGTTTTAAACCTTCGATATAAGCAATTGCTTGTGAATAATTATTAGAATCAAACAAAATATCACTTAAAATCTCATTGGCTTCATCTTCATATTTGCCGTTTGGATAGTTTTTAAGATAGTTTTGTAATTCATTGATAGCCTGAACATTAGAACCCATATCAACTTGAACTTTGGCAAAATTGAATAAAGCCTCCTCTTTAATTTCTTTGTCAAATTCAAGATTTTTTGCTTGGTCAAATGCCGCTGAAGCTGCCCCCATATCAGCGGACTTTAAAGAAGATATGCCAAGAAAGTATGATGCTTGCTGACCTAATTGGTTATTTTGAGCAGCAATCTTCTTGAAACTCTCGGCTGCTTTTTTAAACTCATTGGTTTTGAAAAGACTATACCCGTGCCTAAATGTTACTTGATTTGAGACCGTTCCTCTTCTAAAATTGCGGAACATATCATAATATTTAGCGGCCTTTGCATAATCATTTTTAAAGAAACTTACTTCGGCCGTTACTAAACAAATATCATCTATTTTGCGGCCATTGGGTTTTGCCAAAATTGGTTCGGTATAGGTGAGTAGGTCATCATATTTCTTTTGACGAAACAATATTTGAGCAATCCAATTCGGTGCTTCGATTCGGTAAGGAGCAACATTTTCTACCTTTTTGAAATCCAACAAAGCTGCATCAAGGTTTTCATTCTGAAAATTGATTACTCCTGCATAATAGGATGCGTGAACTGCAAACTCAGAAATCGAACCTTTTACAAAATTGAATTGAGGAAGTGCATTCTTCGGTTGTTTCATCTGGTAGTACGACATCCCGAGCTTATAGCGATACTCATACATTTTTAACTCATCGCCTGTATTTTCGATTGCTCTTTCGTAATAAGATATTGCTTTTTCGTAATCGCCTTGGTCGTAAAAATACTGAGCCAAATCTCCATAAATAACCTTAGCTTTAGGATGTTGCGAATTATTAATCACAAATCGGTCCAATTCGATTTCAGCATCTTGGGCTTTTGTGTATAGCCCCGACAATGCAGAATAGTATTCGGCATTTGATAGATTGAAATCGTTAGAATGGATTGATTTACCTGTTTTTTGGATATAGGTCTGAAACTCTTCACGAGCGGCCGCATAGGCTTTTTTCTCAAATAATTCGATACCATTTCGATAATGCAGCTCGGCATCAGTATAATTTAATGTATTTTGTGCAAAGAGCGAGGCACCAAAAATTGCATAAGTTAATAGGAAAGAAACGAGGTTCTTTTTCATTTCGATTATGGGAGAGGTTTAATGAAATAAAGGACGTATTTTCTTCAAATCAAGTACTCAAAAGTAAATACGACTAACTGTTTGACAATGTTTATTCAAAAGCGATGCCAGTTTTTGTAAAGAAAGGACTTTTTGATTAGTTTCACGTTTCTTAAACGGAAATTATTAAATAAAAATTGTCATAAACTATTGTTAATCAAAAGTTAAAGAATGAAAAAACAAACTTTCTTCATCAGTCTAATAATCTTTACAATCATTTTCAATAGGGTAATTGGTCAGAAAACTGATATAAATTACACTCTTGACATGACACAACCTCAAACTCACTATTTTGAAGTTTCGATGGATATCGAAGGAATCCAATCCAATCCAAAATTAACAGATAAATCATTTGTAGATGTCAAATTACCCGTTTGGACACCGGGTTCGTATTTGGTTCGTGAATACGCAAGACACGTCGAAGGGTTCTCTGTATCAAGTGGAGATACAAAATTAATATCAAAGAAAATCAACAAGAATACGTGGAGAATTGAAACTCAAAACAAAGATAAAATCACTGTAAAATACAAAGTATATGCTTTTGAATTGACGGTTAGAACCAGTTTTTTGGATGAGTCGCACGGGTATTTAAACGGTGCAAGTATTTTTATGTACGTTCCTCAATTGAAGTCAAGTCCCTCAACAGTCAGAATAAAGCCTTATGAAAAATGGAATGAAGTTTCGACTGGATTACCCAAAATATCAAAAAATGATTTTGTTTATTATGCTTCTGATTATGATATTTTGGTGGATTCACCAATTGAAATTGGAACTCATAAAGTTCTTACCTTCAATGCTTTAAACATTCCGCACAAAATTGCAATGTTTAGCGTAGCACCTCTCCAATATGACGAAGAAAAGGTATTGACAGCGTATAAAAAAACTGTAGAAGCAGCGGCGAGTGTAGTTGGTGAGCATCCATGTAAAGATTACACATTTATTATTCACCATCAGCCCGGTATTGGTGGAGGTTTAGAACACCTCAATTCAACTACCTGTCAAACGGGCTTGGGGGCATATACTTCGGATGGTGCATTTAAAGGTTTTATGAGTTTAATTGCTCACGAATATTTTCATTTGTGGAATGTAAAACGAATACGTCCATTTGCTCTTGGGCCTTTTGATTACGATAATGAGAATTATACCACTATGCTTTGGGTTTCGGAGGGTTTCACCTCGTTTTATCAAGATTACATTTTGAGAAGAGCCGAAATTTTAACTCCCGAAGAGTATCAAGGAAAATTCATGAGCGAAATAAATACTATCGAAAACCAGCCGGGAAATAAAATTCAGACGGTTTCAGAATCAAGCTGGGATGCTTGGATTAAGTATTATCGTCAGAATGAAAACTCACGCAACAGTACAATTTCATATTACGATAAAGGAGGAGTGATTGGTGGAATGCTCAATCTATTAATTTTACATGAAACCGACGGCAAAAAGAATTTAGATAATGTGTTTAAGATTTTGTGGTCTGAATATTATAAAAAAGAAGGAAGAGGATTTAAAGATGAGGAATTTAAAGCGGTTTGTGAACAAGTAGCGGGTAAAAAATTAGATGATTTTTTTGCAAAATACATCAATGGTACTGAGGCAATCGACTATAATACATATTTCGGCTATGTCGGTCTCAAAATGGTTGATGACTTTGCCATATCAAATAACCCATTTTTAGGAGCAACAGGTATAGGTTCAAAGATTGCTTCAGTTACAAAAGACAGCCCAGCTTATTTGGGTGGGCTAAATGTAGGTGATGAAATTGTAGAGGTTGATGGTATCAAAATCAGTTCTTTAGCAAGTATATTAACCGATAAAAAAGTAGGTGATGCGTTGAAAATTACTGTTCGAAGGTCTGGTGAATTAAAAAGTTATAACATCACACTTGCTCGAAATCCTACCGTAAAGTACAAATTAGAGAAAATAGAAAGTCCTTCAAAAAAACAAGAAGAGCTATACAAGAAATGGATGTATATCAAATAAACAATAAAGCCCCCAAAAATCTGGGGGCTTTACTTTTAATCAACAGAATCTAAAACATAATCGAAATCGTCTTGCATTTGTTTAAATCTCTCTACAACTTTTTCTAAAAAAGTATCACCAATAATTTCCTCTATTTCATCTTCGCCCGAGACATCCATTTCGCTAATTTTGTATGTTTGCTCAAACATACCAGCTTCAAACTTAATTATAAATTTATTGTTCCAATAATATAAATTGGCTTTGCAATAACTGTTCGGTAACTCTTTTAAAAATTTCATAGTTTGTCAATAGATATTTTGTATAAAGTATAACGATACAATATTAAATAAGTTTTAATTATTTCACAAAAACTCATTTCAAACAAAATGAATAATACTTTTTTAAAATACTTTACATTAATTACGATTATTACTTTTAATATTAATTGTTCTAATCAAAAAGATAAAGAGACAGAGCAATTTTTGATACGGGGAAATTTAGCAATGTCAAAATTTGAATATGATAAAGCCATGCACTTTTACAATGAAGCCATAGAAAAAACCAAAGACTATGCCCCTGCTTATAATAACCGTGGTCTTTTAAAAGTACAAATCGGCGATTTGGATGGAGCAATCACAGATTTTGAGAAAGCAATTAGTTTAGAACCTGATTTTAAAGAAGCTATTTACAATTTAGGAAATTATCTTGGCGAAAAGGGCGAATACGATAAAGGACTAAACTATTTAAAACAAGTCGAAAATACCTATAAAGATTCATCATTTTATCATACCTCACTTGGGTTTATTCATACAAATCAAAATAATTTTAGTCAGGCGTATGCTGATTTTCAAAAGGCAATTATGCTGAACCCAAAAAATGATAAAGCCTACTCAAATCTTGGATTTGTACAAATTCAAGAAAAAAAATATACCGATGCAAAAATAAATTTTGAAAAAGCATTGCAACAAAACCCCAAGCAGGATATGGCATTAAATAACCTTTCATTTATCTATTCGAGAGATGAAAACTACGCCAAAGCCTTAGAATTAATCAACAAAGCTCTTGAACAAAAACCAGTTGACCCTCTCTATCAGAATAATAAAGGTTATATTTTATTGATGCAAAATGAACTTGAAGAAGGCAAAAAACTAATTGAAAATTCTATTAATCAATCAAAAAATAAAAATCCATGGGCGTACAGAAATTTAGGTATTTACTATTTAAAAATCAATAATTTGAAACAATCGCTTGATAACTTACAACTTGCCGAATCGCTCGACCCAAGCGTAGAATTGATTTATTATTATCTCGGTTTAGCCCAAAAAGCAAATAAAAACCCCAAAAAAGCATGCGAATATTGGCAAAAAGGAAGCAAGTTAAAAGATTCAAAATCGACACAAATGCTTTCAGAATGTAGTAAAATGTAATTAAACCATAGGATGTTCGTTCTTACTAAGTACACACTAAAGCCAGAAAATTATGTCGATAACTATAATTATTACGATTTGTACGCTTTTGCTCATAGCATATTTATTTGACCTAACGTCAGCAAAAACAAGAATACCTTCTGTCATATTATTAATTTTTTTGGGTTGGATTTTAAACCAAGTAATCAAGTTTTTTGGGGTAATTATCCCAAATATATCAGAAATTTTACCAATTCTCGGAACTGTTGGTCTGATATTAATTGTATTTGAAGGTTCTCTTGAACTTGAATTGAACAAATCAAAAATTGGATTAGTAAAAAAAGCATCCATCGTTGCCTTGTTACCAATGATAGTACTTTCGGTCGGGTTTGGGTATGTTTTTCACCTATACAGTGGTAGTTCGTTTAAGAATGGATTAGCAAATGCGATTCCGATTTTTGTAATTAGTAGTGCTATTGCTATCCCAAGTGTTAGAAACTTAGGTAACACCGAACGTGAATTTGTAACCTATGAAAGTAGCCTTTCGGATATTTTTGGAGTTATCTTTTTTAATTTCATTACTTTAAATGATAATATTGGCACAAGCTCGATTGGAGTATTTACCTTACAATTATTCATTATACTACTTATTTCATTTGTTGCTTCGATGGGGCTATCATATATTTTAAGTCATCTTAAACATCAAATAAAGTTTGGCCCAATTATATTACTTGTAGTACTTATTTATGCTATTTCCAAGGTTTTTCACCTACCTTCATTAATTTTCATCCTGCTATTTGGGCTTTTTCTTGGAAATCTCGATGAACTCAAACATGTAAAATTAGTTCAGAGACTAAAACCTGAGATTCTTGATAAAGAAGTTCATAAGCTCCAAGAATTGACAGCCGAGTTTGCATTTATCATTCGAGCATTATTTTTTTTAGTATTTGGTTATACAATGGAAACAAGCGAAGTGTTGAATCCAGAGACAATTTTTTGGGCAATCGCCATAACGTGTTCTATATTTATAATAAGATACATTACACTTCGATTTTTTAAGCTGTCTTTAAACTCAGTGGTATATATTGCACCCCGAGGGCTGATTACAATTCTATTATTTTTATCAATTCCTGAAAGTCAATCAATTGAATTAGTAAATAAATCACTTATTATCCAAGTCATTATTTTGACAGCGATTGTGATGATGATTGGCTTAATAACGAACCCAAAAAGTATTGAAGAACAAAACACTTATAACTAAAAATGAGAATTCTAAGTACAATTGGCCTGCTAACGCTTTCAAATATCTTTATGACATTGGCTTGGTATGGTCATCTAAAATTCAAAGACATAGCTTGGTTTAAGACATTAGGATTACCCATGATTATTCTGATTAGCTGGGGAATTGCACTTTTTGAATATATTATTCAAGTACCTGCAAACCGTATTGGTTATTCGGAGTACGGTGGACCATTTAATCTTTGGCAATTGAAAGTCTTACAAGAAGTGATTACATTGATTGTATTTACGATTTTTACAACGCTTTTCTTCAAAAATGAAACACTTCGAATCAATCATATTATCGGATTTGGATTTCTGATATTAGCAGTATATTTCATTTTTAAAAAATAAATTATGACCGAATCTACAAATCATAAAGTATTAATTCGACAACTTAAAGACATTATTTTGATTATTTTAGGAGTTTCGGCTGCTTGTTTTGGCCTTAAAAGTTTTCTTTTGCCCAATCAATTTATAGATGGTGGTGCAATGGGCATGTCTCTCCTTACTCAAATACTTACAAAAATTGATTTAGGCGTTCTAATTGTTATGATAAATCTTCCATTTATCATAATCGGTTATCGTCAAATTTCATTGCAGTTCGCCGTCAAAAGTGCTGTTGCTATTTGTCTTCTCGCAATAAGTGTACACTACGTGCAATTCCCTATAATTACGACAGATAAACTATTAATTTCGATTTTTGGTGGTTTTTTCTTAGGAGCAGGCATTGGTTTTTCTATTCGTGGAGGAGCCGTAATTGATGGCACCGAGGTCTTGGCAATCTACGTAAGTAAACGTACAAGCCTAACAATTGGCGATTTCATCGCTGTTTTCAACGTTGTGTTATTTTCGTGTGCAGCATTTTTGACAAATGTAGAAACCGCAATGTACTCTATGCTAACTTACTTTTCAGCTTCAAGAACCGTTGATTTTATCTTAAATGGTATTGAGGAATATATTGGTGTAACCATTATTTCGCAAGAAAACGAAGCAATAAGAATTGCTGTTGTAGATAAGCTGGGGCGAGGAGTTACTGTATATAAAGGCGAAGGCGGCTATGGCAAGTCGGGTGCAATAGATAACGAAAGAAAAATACTTTACTGTGTTGTAACACGTCTCGAAGTTACAAAACTACTGCTTGAAATTGAAAAAATTGATGAAAACGCTTTCGTCGTCCAGCACCCAATCAAAGATACCAAAGGCGGGATGATAAAAAAACGACCTTTGCATTGAACCAAAAAAGCAGAAGGCCAATTTATATTTTTTTATATTTCATAAAAACCTCTGTACTGATTTCCGAATCAATCTTTATTTCGAGCAGTTTACTCTTATCAGTTTCGATATAAAAATGACCTAATACGTCAGTTAGCTCAATTTCATTCTCCGAATAGTAATAATCTAAGCCAGCATCCTCCGCAGTTTTTTTTGCTGTAAAATTTTGCTTAGTGATGAAATATTCTTCGAGTTCGGGTTGTTTTGATGGGCCTTCAATAATTCTAAATATATTACCTCCTTGATTATTTAACACTATTATTCTTAAATTTTTGGGTAAGTAATTATTCCAAAGAGCATTTCTATCATAGAAAAACGAAACATCTCCAATCAAGCAAATCACTGTTTTATTTGTTTTGAGTGCTTGACCAACTGCTGTACTCAAAATACCGTCGATACCGCTGGTACCTCGATTACAATAAACCTCAATTTCAGAATTTTGTGGTTTACCAATGATATTTGCATAACGGACAGGCATACTATTTCCTAAATGAAGAATAGAATTATTGGGTAGAGTAAGTAAAATCTCTTCTACCACTTTAAATTCAGAAAATGGCACTTCACTTAAATATTTATGTAATTTTGTTTTTGATTTTGTATCCAACTCTCGCCATTGAGCAAGGTAAAAATCATCGTCTTCTTCGTCGCCCTCTCTGAATTTCTGAAAATCTAAATCGCTAAAAAGTTTCTCAAAGAAATAATTTGGAGATATTTCTAACTTGTGTGTAAGAGATTGGAAAGGGTCAATTAAATCCGAATTTTCTTGGATATGAATATGGTATTGGGGTTTATTCGACCTAATAAACTGCTTAAAACTCTTAGAAATAAATGATTTTCCGCAGGTAATCAATAAATCTGGCTGTAAGTCAGAATTTGGTTTTGATGATAAAAAAATATCATGTGAAGAAATAAACTCTGTATTTCGGTCCAGATTTGAAATAATATCCCCTAAGACT
>JALOLV010000054.1 GCA_025455785.1 Spirosomataceae bacterium
TTTTTGTTTACTTCATAATCAAAAAATACCCTCTGTTTTTGGTTGATTGTCCTTTAAAATCAGTTATAAAGTATTCATAAAGATAAGTACCCGCTGGAGCATCCTCGCCGTTTACTATACCATCCCATCCTTTACCTTTTCCGAGCTGATTACCTGTCCAGATGGGGATTCCCCAACGATTGTAAATATTGATACTGAATTCTTTGATAAAATAACCATTGACATCAAAAGTATCATTGATTGTATCGCCGTTTGGCGTGAATGCCTCGGCAATAAAAACGGTAGCTTTAGGTGCAAAAACTGTTTCGTTTGAGTAGCTTGCTGTTCCGCCACCCACTGGCACAGCCTTGATACGATAAGTAACCTCGCCAGATGCGGGGTCAACTTCGCTTGGGTCGGGGTCATATTTGAGAGCCGCACCAACACTCCTGACAAGTGTAAAATTTGTACCGTTTTTCTTTTCGATTTCGTAGCGAGCGAGTCCGGTCGGAAACTTCTTGTAGTCGGTCCATTCTACTCCGCTGCTGGTTGGTTTCAGAAAAACTGCACAAAACTGGTCTGACTTATCTGACTCGACCAAACAATTGTTTTTATAAGTAATCTGATAACATTCTTGGCGTTGTGATGGCTCCGATTGTGGGTCGGGGATATTCTGCGAAGTCGAGGGGGCATCAATCGAAAGATTGGTATTATTGCTCATTCTGTAAAACGTAACGTTTTTGGGTGCCGACGGAAAAGCCGCCCTTATCTCAACTTTGTTTTGGTTATTGACCGTCAGAAAAGCATTCGTAATCATCGTTGGCTTGGTGTTGTCTTTGCCATCAACATCTTGTTTATACGAAAAACTAAATGCCCCGTTTATAAGATTAACGGCTCTTACTTGGTAGGTATATTTTAGGCAAGTTTTATTGCCATCAATAAACTGAGTAGGCGAGGTATTGTTGAGGGCGGGTGAGCTTCCGGCTCCGTTTGTACCTAAAACCTGAATAGAATTATAATTGGGGGAGTTTTTCCAAGTAACTACGTTTTGTTTATTTTCGGCTCGTACCGTTATCGGAATGGTGCAATTATCGACCGAAAAAGGCGAAACCGACCCGCAGGAGTTTCTGACTCGTACTTTGAAGCAGTATTGCTCTTGCGAAACAGCGTTGTTGGCTGGTATTGAAAACAAAGTAAATAAAGTAGAACTTACTTCTTTGTTGAGTGTATAATTGGCATCGGCGATTTTTCGTTGATGAACTTCTAAAATAGCAGTTTGATTAGTAAACATCCCGACTTGGGTGTCGGATAAAACTTCGAGGCGAGCAATGAGTGGTGTTGCCGTGATAGGGTTCGTGCCATTACCGTTGGCTACGATGGTTCGTGAATTAACCGATGAGCAGCCGTTAATCGTACCCGAGACTTGTACGAGGTGTGTTCCGATAGAAGTAAAAGTCAATGGCTCTTTGTGGTTTCCGCTCGCCCACTGAGATTTGTTGATGGTTTTGTTTTGGCTGTTCCAAGTTACTTGTAAAGAATTGAATTGATTGTTGGCGTCGCTATTCGGAATCTCAATTGTGCCTTGCCCAGACGCACATGATGCGATACTAAACTCAGGACGTGGAATATTAAGAACCTCAACTACCTGACACGCATAGGTCTTGACTGCCCCCGTGTTATCGCGGGTGGTTTGCATGATAACAAATTTATTGGGGGTTGCAACTGGCACCACAAAAGCAGCGTTGGCATTGTTAAATCTTGTGCCGCCCGTAGTTGGCATCGCTGCGGCCGAAGTTTGGTTGTAATAATAAAGTGTAGCCCCTGCCGGAATCACAGTGGTGTTACGCACATTTGTTGAGACATTCGACGGACAGATATTTACAACATTGTTGCCATTTGCCCAACCAACAACCGTGATGGGTGCTTTGCCGTTTTCGGTTATCGTAAAACTTCCTTGTGTAACCGTAGAACCTGCTGGAGGAGCGGGACAAGTTTGGGCCTGAATTTTTATAGACAGAATCAATAAAAAATCCAGTAAAAAAATATTTTTACCTGACAGATACATTCTTAGTATAGATTCGTTTTTGGGGTATCTTTTTATAAAAAGTAAATTTAGAAACATATTTATTGTAAATCCAAATTTATAGACGTAAAATAATAAACAGGAGTTGTATCTAACTTTTTGATAATAAGATATTTAGTGAGGCTCTAATGTATAAAAAAAACAGCGGCGTGGAAGCTCCACGCCGCTGTTTGTATTACCCCTAAAACCCTAAAAAGTTTTATAATATCATAACAATTACTTTAACGCAATAGTTCGTAAATCTGCTGGAGTTGGATTTTTTGTTGATAACTCAAACTCCTTCACGATTTTCTCTTTTCCGTTGGTAATCTCAAAAAAGTATTTACCATCTTCGAGGCCTTCCATGTTCCATTTTTTTGAGTAAGACTTGTTTGTTTTAGAAACTGTCTCCCAGTGCAAAATTTCTCCTTTGTTGTTTTTCAGTTTAATCTCAGAGGCTTTACCCGATTTGTTTTCAACTAAAATATTCATTTTCAATGAGTTATTTAGTTGGTACATGCCCACATTAAGCGTTGCTTCTGTTTTTTTGTCGTCGGCGTTAGCGTTGAAAGTTACAACTGTTGCTACAAGAGCGATTGCGATAGTTTTAATTAGCTTTTTCATTTTTTTACGTGTTTTTTAAGTTTATAGCTTTTTTCAAATTTCAATTATATGATGTTGGTGGAGGGCCGTTCGTGACAGATTTTGGCACGAACGGTTGTTTTTAATGATGTGTGGTTGATTAATATTTTAGTGAATCTGCCTCACGGTTAATCTCTTTTGTCAAGATGCTGGCTCCGTTTACAATCTCTAAGTAATATTTACCTTTTGGAGCATTACTCATGTCGAGCGATAACTTGTGCGAACCCGCTTTTTTGCTGATAGTCTCGGTATAGATTGTGTTACCTTCGGCGTCCATCAATTTCACACGGGCTTTTGCATCATCGTTTTTAGTAACCATTACATTCAAGATGAGCGATTTTGCTACACCGGCTTCATACATTCCTACATTTAATTTGCTTTCACGGTATGCGATTTTTTTGTCGTCGGCGTTAGCGTTGAAAGTTACAACTGTTGCTACAAGAGCGATTGCGATTGTTTTAAATAGCTTTTTCATTTTCGTAATTTTTTTAAATGTTATAAGTAATGAGCTTTTCTTTTTCTATTGTTTGTCTTAATTGACGATTCAAAGTTGCGATGTTTTTGGGTACTATGCAATACATAATAGTATGTATGGCATTTTAACGTGTTGAGTGGTTTTTTTAGATTTTGAATTAATTTACTATTTTGATAAACCGTTTTTTCAAAGAACAATTCTACTATGCCAATATATATGAAAACACTGTACCAAAGTCTATAAACAAGTGTGCCAGTTTTTGTAAACACCTCATTATCAATTGTTTATGGGGATTTTGTTAAAAAAAGACAATTCTTAATATTTCTTAAAAGCGTTCGGTATCGTACAGGTGTACGCTGAATCCGTACAGCGTGAACAGTGATTTCGGGTACAAAATTGAACAACTAAAATCAGCTACTAAATATTTTCTACACGAATAGCAGATATTTTAGGTTGAAGTGTAAGAAAATGAGGCTTATATCGCAACATCTTAAAAAATCATCCATTCGTTTATGATAACATTCTAAATCTTTTATACTTTTGAAAAACCAAAAGGTTACAAGAAGTTAGTAGTTAATCAAAAAATGGTTAATCATTAAAGTATCCCTTGCAATTATTAATAGCATTGCCTTTTTAATTACTACATTTACAATAATTCTTAATTCAACCTTTGACCAGAGATGAAAAAAACTCAGATTCTGATTGCAGCAGCCTTTGTGAGTGCATTAGTAGGTTTCAATGCCAATGCCCAAAATACGTATTCTTCAAAACCACCAGCGGTTTCGCCGATGCCGATGAAACCCGAAATGACCGAAATCTGGGAGCCAGAAGTACCTGTTGTTACGCCAGCTAAAAACCTCGGCGATGCCCCGTCCGATGCCATTATTCTTTTTGATGGCAAAGACCTCTCGCAGTGGGTAAGTGCCAAAGATGGCTCGGCTCCGAAATGGAAAGTTATTGACGGTCGTTTTGAGGTAGAACCGGGCACCGGAGACATTAAAACCAAAATGAAATTTGGAGATTGCCAACTACACCTTGAGTTCTCGGCTCCAGACGAAGTAAAAAGCGAAAGCCAAGGACGTGGAAACAGTGGTGTTTTCTTTCAAGACCGTTACGAATTACAAATCTTAGATTCTTACCAAAACCGTACCTACCGCAACGGCCAAGCGGCGAGTATCTACAAAGACCACGCTCCGCTCGTAAACGCCATGCGTAGCCCGCTTGAGTGGAATACCTACGATGTGATTTATACAGCTCCACGTTTCAAAGCAGATGGTCGTTTAGATTCTCCGGCTCGTATTACTGTATTGCACAATGGCGTTTTGGTACAAAATAATGTTACAATCAATGGTCTGACGCTTTACATCGGTTTGCACCATTATCCAGAGGCTCATGGCGATGACGTCATCCACCTTCAAGACCACGGCAATCGTACTCAATTCCGTAATATCTGGATTAGAAAACTGTAATTGTAGTTAATGTTATAAGTATAGAACACAGATTTTTTAAGATTTATATGATTTTTTATGATGCTCTTAAAGGCTGTCATTTCCAATCATAACATTCATAAGTATCTGTGTTCTATTCGTTTAAATCAGCCTATCTTTATAATTTCTGCTCATTCGTAGCACTTTAGTATTCTTCAATATTACCGAATAATCGCCGTTGAAATGCGATTGAATCTCTTTGATACAATTTAGGTTTACAATCGTCGAGCGGTGAATCCTGACAAATTGTTTAGGATTTAACTTCGCCTCAAAGCTCGTCAAAGTCTCATAAAGCAAATGCCGTGTTTTGTCGGTATAAAGGCTAATATAGTTGCCGTCGGCTTCGATGTGCGTAAGGTCGGTGACTTGCACGAGTTGAATCCTGCCGCCGTCTTTTACCGTAACAATGCTCGGGTACTCTTGCGGAAGCAGTTTTTTGAGCGTTTCGAGGTATTGTATGGATGAATTTTCGTTTTTGTTGAGATTTACTTGTCGGATAGCCTTCTGGATAGTTCGTTCAAATCGTTCAAAATCGAAGGGTTTTAGTAGATAATCAATCGCATTGGCATCGAATGCTTGGAGAGCGTAGTGGTCGAATGCTGTAACGTAAACCACAACGGGGCAAGGCTCGGTCGTGATTTTTGATACCAACTCTAAGCCGTTGAGTTCGGGCATCTGAATATCGAGCAAGAGCAAATCTAATGGTTCTTTTTCGATGATTTCGAGGGCTTTTTTTCCATCCGAACACACAGCAATGAGCTGAATATCAGCAATTTTCCCTAAGAAATTTGTCAATATTTCTCTTGCGATTGGTTCGTCGTCGGCTATGAGCGTTCGTATCATTGGTTCAACTATTTAATCAATGGCATTGTCAATTCTACCGTGATTCCGCTTTGGGGTTCGTTAGAAATAATATTTAATTGTCCGTCTTTGCCAAAAAGTGTTTCTAATCTATGCTGCGTATTCGATAGCCCGATTCCGAAATTGAAATTTGTAAACGATTGATTATCAATGCCGTTGTCTTTGATAATCAGTTTGAGTTTACCCCTGATAGGGCTTGAAGCCCTGCCAGGGGTAAGAAGAGGCTCAACTCTCACCTCAATCTCTCCTCGTTTAGCATAAGGCTCTATCCCGTATTTGATGGCATTTTCTACAATCGGCTGCAAGAGCATCGGCGGAACAAGGGCGTTTTCTAAATGTTTATCAATCAAAAACTGATAACTTAGTCTTTCTTCAAAACGGATTTTTATTATCTCAAAATAAAGACTTAGTAACTGGATTTCGTTGCGGAGTGGTACCAAATCGCCAATGTTTTCTTTGAGGCTCAGCCGCAGCAAATCACTTAGTTTCATCAGCATTTGAGTTGCTTTTTCGGTGTCGCCTTTTTGCATTAAACCAATGATATTATGGTGCGTATTAAACAAAAAATGTGGCTGCAATTGCATTTTTAGGGCGTTGAGTTTCGACTCCGAAAGTTGTTTTTCGAGTTTAGATTTATCAATCTTTGCTTGCTGGTATTCTTCAAAAATCGAGATGCCGTTATGCACTCCCAAAATCAACCAATAATTGACAAATTCATTCAAAAAAGCGGTCGAAATCATTTTTTTTAGTACGTTGTGGTACTGTATGGTATCACCAGTTTTTTGCCATAAGTAAGTCATTATTACTGAAGTGAAACATAAACTCAAAATGCTGATAATCAGTGAGATGGCAATGTGTATAGATAATTTTGTAATAAGTTTTGGCTGCTTGATAGGGAAGCGTTTGCCAATCTCAAAAACCAAAAAAGTTATCGGGATATAAACCAACCATTTGATTTTAAAAATGAGACTTTCGACAAGATAAAACGGGTAATCTCGCAACTGGCTGGCAATGTAGTCTTGGGCGGTCATCAGAATCGTGACAACCACCCAAAAAATAGGTATTAGCCAGTATTTGATTTTGGATAAACTCATATTTTTCCAATAAAAAATCGGTATTTCTATAAAATTAGGATTTAATTATTTGCAAATCAAATGGTTAATCATGGGCTGGTTCGGGCAAACCAAAATAATCTCCACGAGTGCGGTCTAATGCTGCTCTGATTAGCCTGAAGTTTTCAACAGTTGGTTCAATATCCACATGTTTATCCACAATGCTTCGGTGCTTGTAGATAACAAATGTATTCTCGGCTTCGGGATTGATTTTGTTTAGATTGGCTTCGGTGGCTTTATCGGCAAACGATGGCACAAAAGTCAGGGCAGTTTTGTTGATTTTCAGCTCTCTACCCAATGCTTCGAGTTGATTTTGGCGTTCGGTTTTGTTGTAATTTTTATCATTGCCATACACAAAATAAACCTTGAGGTATTTCTGCCTTTTGATGCTCTCATCCTCCAAAAAACGCAACCATTGCCTGATTTCACCCCAGTTTGGCCTATTGCCCACAAAGTAAACTATACCGTGATAACGCCCGTATTTGCAGACAGGGCAAGCCTGTGAGCCTTTGTCGGGGCCGTAAGCATGAAACGGAATAAACGAAGGTTGGTCTTCGCCGATGTTCAATCCCGATTGCGTAGTCGAGGGGTTCTTCTTTGGGTAATTCGGGATATTCAGTCCTAAAACAATATCGTGTTCGGCAATTTGTAGATTTCCTTTATTCAAAACCCGTAAGATTCCGCTTCCGCCACGATTCTCGAAAGGGTACTTTTTGCGGTGCGGAATCAAGAATTTGTCATCGTCAAAATTCAGTTCATCTACATAATATTCGTCTTTAATGTCTGGTTCTTTGATAGAAAGGTGGATGTGTGCAGGCAAATCGCTGTTGGGGTACGGGGCAGGTCGAATCGTGTAGATGCTGTACTTTCCGTTTTTATCGGTTTTTACCCAGCCCCTCAGGTGTCCGTGTTTTTTGGCTCGGTAATCCATTTCGCTTTTTGTCGAATACAGGCCTTTGCTGTCGGTGTGCCAATAGTAAATAATGACGTTGGGTGCGGGTGTGCGTCCGTCAAGCCGAAAAACGGTTCCGGTTACCAGAAGTTTCTGCCCTTTTTCGTACCATCCCGCACTTGTGTCGGTGGCGTTGATAAGTTTGGGCATATTTACGTACATAATCTCGCAACCATCGCAGCCGCCACCCACTTTTTGGGCATTGGCCATGACCGAAAAAATCCAAAATGTAAAAAATAGCCTTTTCATAAGTGTTTTGCGTTTTTGATGACTCGAAAATAGAGTACGAACCCCGAAACTGATATGATTTTCTGATAAGACGATGGATTTTAGGTTTGGAGCGTTTTTTTGAAGGCCTGTAGATAATATTTGTTGTAGAATATCGAATAATAAATTATTTTGCAAAAAAACGTGCAGAAAGATGGAAACAGCCGAAGACCAATTTCAATTTTTTGACGGAGTATTTTTTGAAACTTTTGGTCGAGAGATTGAAATTAAAGAATATCGTATGCTCGGAGGTGGGAGTATCAACGTGGCAGTACAAGTCAATAGCGATGCGGGGAGTTATTTCATAAAATATAACACCAAAGACCTCGAAGGAATGTTTGAGGCTGAGGTAAACGGGCTGGAGTTGCTGCGTGAATCTGAGACGGTGCGGATTCCGGAGGTAATGGGTTACGGGCGGCGTGATGGTCGTGATTACTTGGTTTTGGAGTATATTTCACCCTCACGTCCGAGTATGGTTTATTGGGAAGGTTTGGGACAAAAATTGGCTAAACTTCACCAAGTTTCGAGTGATAAGTACGGGCTAAAATTCAATAATTATATTGGTTCGCTTCGACAAAGCAATGAGCAAAACGAAGATTGGATTCAGTTTTTTATCGAAAAAAGATTGAATATTCAGGCGGGATTGGCTCTTTATAATGAGTTGATTTCGTGGGAGATGTACGATAAATTTCAGAAATTCTACAAAAAACTACCAGATTTACTGCCTGTCGAGAAGCCTTCGCTTTTGCACGGTGATTTGTGGTCGGGCAATGTGATGAATGACGAAAAAGGACAACCCTGCTTTATCGACCCAGCCGTTTATTACGGAAACCGTGAAGCCGAAATGGCATTTACAACTTTATTTGGCGGCTTCGATTCTCGTTTTTATCACGCATATCACGAGGCTTTGCCCTTACAGCCAAATTTTGATGAGCGAGTACCGATTTATAATATTTATCCGTTGATGGTTCATGTAAATCTATTCGGGTTGAGCTATCTTGCACCAGTCGAAAAAATCTTGAATAAATATGTTTAATCGTCGGAATTTCCTCAAAACTTCGTTGTTGGCATCTTGTGGTATCGGTTCTATGAATTTTGTGGAGGATTCTCCCAAAATCCTGAAACCTAAAGCCCTTAAACGGGGCGATACCATCGGCTTGGTCTGTCCTGCTTACTCGGCATTCATCAAAGAAGAGGTTAGAGTAACGATTGAAAGTTTACAGGCAATGGGTTTTAAGGTAAAAATCGGCGACCACGTTTTTGATAGATACGGCTACTTGGCCGGTAAAGACGAAGACCGAGCCAGAGATATAAACACCATGTTTGCCGACAAAAATATTGATGCTATTATGGCAATGCACGGCGGCTGGGGATGTGCCAGACTACTGACGCTGCTCGACTATGAAGCAATTAAGAAAAATCCTAAAATATTTATAGGTTATAGCGATGTAACTGCCTTGCTGTTAGGTATTTATAGCCAAACAAATATGGTTACGTTTCATGGGCCGGTGGGTTCTTCTACTTGGAATCCGTTCACGATGGAGTATTTTAGAAGTGTATTGATAGAGGGTGAATCAACCCGAATGAGCAATCCAAACAAAAAAAGTGATGGATTGGTACAGACCGAAGACCGAATCAATACGATTCATGAAGGCAAGGCTACTGGTAAACTACTCGGGGGCAACCTGACGGTGCTTTCACATATCATGGGGTCTATGTATTTGCCCGATTTCAAAGATACGATTCTGTTTGTCGAAGACGTAAACGAAGACGTTTATCGGGTCGATAGAATGCTGACTCAACTCAAAATATCGGGTATTTTGAATCAACTCAAAGGTTTTATTTTTGGTAAATGTACCGATTGCAACCCAAACAAAAACTACGGCTCACTCACGATAGAAGACCTCTACGAAGACCACATAAAACCCCTCAAAATTCCGGCTTTTTCGGGTGCGATGATTGGACATATCAAAGATAAATTCACGGTTCCGCTCGGTGTAGAGGCTACTATTGATGCCAATGCAGGTACTATTAAACTCAATGAAGCTGCGGTTGTTAGATAGAACTTTGCTGTTGTCGATTATCAAGACCGATAACAGCAATTGTTTTTTTAGTTACACCCACCAATTTCTGCACTAAAGACCGTTCCGCTATCTGCTTTAAAACCAGCATTCAGCTCAATAGATTTTGCTCGATAATCTACTTTGGCGGTGCTTGTTACCTTGTTGTTTGCAGTTATTCTGCCATTTACGCTTGAGGCTGTTCTTAGAATTGCCCCTGAGTTAAAATTATCCGTTGGGCTTGTAAGACTCACATTGGTCGCATTTGAGCCAACGCTTACAACCATGCTCGTAGCATTGGTGCAGCCAAAACTATTTGTCATTGTAGCTGTATAAGTGCCTGATGTAGTGGTAGTTATGCTTGAAGCGGTGGTGTTACTCGGTGTCCAGAGTGCATTGGTAGCATTTGATGGATTGTTTGATGGAATTTGCCGAGTCGGATTGTTTACAAGCGTACCAGTATTGTTAAATCCAGAGGCATCGGTAATGGTTGTGCCAGAGGTCTCGTCAAATTTGTAATAAGCAACCAAACCAGGGGTATTGGCAGTCACTGAGTTCATATTTGCTAAAATCTGGCTTGGTGTGCGGGCATAATTCCATAACCTTAATTCATCCATTGTGCCATTGAAATGATTACAAGTACAAGCCGTTGGCTGCTGTCTGCCAATATTCATGGGTTGAGTGTCTTGCATTGCCGAAGCCACTGAGGCAGTGCCTGATGCAACGCCATTGATATAAAAAGTGAGCGTTCCGGCTTGTAGCGTAACGGCTACGTGCGTCCATGTATTTTCAGGAACGTTTCCAGTTGAGTAATGCCACGTGCCTGTACTACGGTCAAAATACCCCATTTTATTGGCATTGCCGTTTGCCCCTAACTGCCACAAAAAGTCATAATTTCTTTTATCAACAATGGTCGAGTTTACCCCCGAATAATTTACCCACGCCTCCATCGTGAAAGTCGTTCCTAAATTTATACTCGCACTATGCGGAACTGTAACGTATTGGCTATTTGCCTTTACAAAACTTAAAGCATTATTATTGGCCAAATATGATTTTAAGGTAACCGAACCGCCATTACAAAATTGCAGAAGACCACTCGCCAAGACTACGGGAGCGGCTGGAACTGGATTGACCTGTACAGAATTTGCCGGAAATTTCGGGTAATTATATACACCATTCGTACAAGAAACATAGTAATTACTATTAGCTGTGGGCGATTGTATGAAAGGGCTACCTATACCGATTGCGGTACCTGTAAGTGAATTATACCAAGTAATAGTGATTCCTGGCGGACAGGTGGCTGTCAGTGAAACATTACTACTTGCCCCTTGGCAAATACTGACTTGCCCCGTAGAAATATCTGTTGGAAGGGCATAATTTCCCCAATTTGAAGTTACAAAAATATCAGATTTTATTTTGCTATCACAAGCAGAATACAACTGCATATTCAAATCTGGTGATGTCAAAGCACCCAAGTTTTGCTGCACAACATTTACAAAATAAGTATTGGCAAGGCATGAATTGGCTGGGATAGAAAATGCACCAAATTCAATATTTCCATTAGTTCCTGTAACTGAAATGATGGCATTATTTCCATTCGATAAAGGGTCAAATCTTAAATTATAAGTACGGTTTTCGTTTGAATTATTACAAAGATTGATGCCAAACTGTGAGGTTGTACCAACTGGTACATTCGGAACTGTATAAGTGTTGCTATTTGGCACAGCTTGAAATCTCAACGAAGGTTGGTCTCGTTGGTAGCCACCTTCGTAGGGGCAAGAAGATTTGCTACCACTTTGTAGCTTATAAAGTGGTGTACCAAACATTGGGTCTCGGTAAATATTTACTTTAAATAAATCACCAGCATCGTTGTCTTCTAAGTGCATTACAATAGTTTGTGAATCACTGCTTGTTACACTATTGGTTTGCCCATAACTTTTAGTGGTGCGTACATTAAATCCAGCAGAAAAACCAGAGCCTCCAATATTTACAACAGCTTGTAAACCAGCGTTTGCTTCTACGTAATTGTCCACAATAAGCGTTTGTGTTTGGCTTGTATTTACGCTTGTAGTATTTTCTATAAAAGTACCACCAGATAAGTTTATCAAACTTGGATAAGCTGGGTTTATCACATTGGCATTTGCCACATTAGCATCATTGATGGCAATTAATTGTTTCCAGATATTCAATTGATTTTTGGCATCTATTCTTTGTTTGAGGTCAAGAGCCATGTTGAGTGTATCTGCTGCCAGTGTAGTTATTTGCTCTAAAATATTGCTTTTTGTAAACAAATTAAGCCTTTTTGAGCCATCAACTGGCACCATAGCAAGTCCTCTTTTTTCATAAGTGCTGTAATTGGAGTTTGGGTCTATAAATACTTGGTCATAGATGGCATAATTGAAGTCTAAGCCTTCACAAACAAATATATCTTCACCCGAACCTGCTGCTGCCCCAAAGCCCGTTGTAGTGGTTACACAAGTTTCGGTGTTTTTTATTTTTACATTTGTATTGCCCTGAGTGCCAGATGCGGTAAATTCTACATAAGCCTCAATATCAATAGTGGCTATAAAACCGACACTACCTTTGTAACCCAGCTTGATTGAGCCATTCCCCGAAGTAGCCAAATCTTCTGTAATTTTATTTTCTTGAGATTGGCAAGAAGTTTTGCCACTTTCAAATTTGGTATAACTCTGGTCGCCCGGTGGAGCATGAAGTACAGTAATCGGTAAAGAAGGTTGTGTAATGATTCGAGGTTGCCATCAACAATAAATGGCAAAACCATTGAATACTGATTTGCTTGTTGAATATCTGTTCCGTGATAATTATGGTAAAATCCAATAACTATCCAAGCTTGTGAGCGTGCTACTGGAAATGTAATAGTGGTTTGAAACTTAAATTTCCTTGGTGAATCTACAAAATCGACAAGGGGTACGAATATTCCTCCATCAAATTGACTTGGTCGTTCATTGCTGCCTATTCCGCCAAACATTCCTGGTATGGGTCCATTTATCCATGTATCGGCATAAGGCAAGTTATCAAACTCAATCGTAATCGTTACAGGTTTTCCAGCCGTGGCCTTGAACCGAGAATAAGCCCCAAGAGCATTAAAAGTAGAGGTAATCCACATTTGCTGCCGCTTGATTATAATCAACTGTGCCAAAATAGGCCGAACCATAATAGGTATTATTGTCTGCCACGCTGCCCTCCGAACTGGTTACTTTAAGCGTACCATCAAAGCCGTTAATGCCAAGGGGTTGCACCCATTGAGCAAAACTCATTTCGTAGTTAAATAGCAAATATATAATTGTAATTAGGCTGAGAATATTTTTTGTAAAATAAGTTTTCATTGTTATACATTATTTTTGGAATGTTTGAAGCATTGGTCTTTTACTGAA
>JALOLV010000367.1 GCA_025455785.1 Spirosomataceae bacterium
TACAAAACTGATTCCGTTCAGCAATCCCCCGAGTTTGCGGGCTTCATAGTTTTGAAAAACATCACCATAAATTCTTAGAAACAAACTAATATGTAAAGCAAACAACCAAACGTACATTATCGGGTGGAAAGGTGTAATTTTGATTTGTAGTAAACTCGGAAAGATAATGGGTGCATGAGCCAAAATCATGCTTAGTACAAAACCTACAAAAAACGAGTGTAAAACGGCATCGTACAGGTAGGGATTGTCGGTTTTCAAGAACCCTATGCCACCCGTGACAAACAACCATACGTAAGCTCCGAGCAGGGCCATTCCGAGAAATTTAAAATGACCATCTTTTTTTATGTTGATAAGTGCAATATCATTTCGGATAAGCCATTGAGCAATACCCCATAAGCTAATACTGACCACCGTCGCAAACCCAAAATGATAAAGAAAAGAACTCACGAGAATCAAGCCTAACCAAACATAAAGTTCAAGAATATTCTTTTCTGTAACAGGTAAAAATCGGGTAAGATTAAGCCTCTCGCCTACAATCGTAAATATCAGATAGAGCATCCAGCCTGCAAAAGCCATTGGATATGAGTATGTGATGATAAAAATCAAGAAAGCAATTACTTGAAAAACAGCTCCAATCAACATCAATACGTCGCCTCGAAGATAGTAGGTTTGATAATTATGAAAAGAAACATACAAATACCCCAAACTACCCAGCAACAACACACTAAATGCAAAGAGATTTTGTTGAAAAATGATAAAAAATAAACTCGAAATCATCAATATTGGCACAAACCACGTCCAACGGGTTTTCAGAACGGCTACTCTTTCTACGCTTATCAATGTACCCAAAAACGAGCCTGTCATCAGCACGCCGTGGTGCGGAATTGGTAAAGTTGAATTGACAGGGAATGCCCAACCGATTCGGATAAATCCAACATAAATTCCGACTAACATCGAAATCAAGGCTAAGGGTAAGATGATAAAAATGAGGTTTTTCACGCCAATTCGAGTTCTTTTGAATGAATTTTAGTTTTTTTTTGCATCAAAAGAGCAATGATTTTATTGAGTTTGGTTTCACCAATTTCAGCTTTTAAGTCTTCCAATTCTTTGAAAAACTGAATTTGTCCGTCTTGAATGTAAAGTATATGGCTTGCCAATTCTTCTAAATCAGAAAGTATGTGCGAGGTAATGATGATAAGTTTTCCTTTTCTGCTTTCTTTCAGAATTTTCTCTTTCAGAATCTCGCTTGCCAGTGGGTCTAACCCTGCCGTTGGTTCATCTAAAATCAAAATCTGAGGGTCGAACAAAAACGCCAAAGCTGCACTTACTTTTTGTTTTGTTCCACCCGAAAGCGTGCCGAGCGGTTTTTCGTAAATATCTTTCAGAGCAAAAGCCTCTATAATTTCTTCATCTAATTTTGCGGTATGGTTTTTCCCTAATCGAATATCAATCATCATTTCAAAAAGCTGACGAATTTTTAGGTTTGGAGGATAATGCCCGATTTGCGGCATATAGCCAATTTTTGAGCGATAAGCAAAGTCTTGTTTGGTATCTTGGGCATCTACATAGATTTTGCCGCTATCTGGCACAACCATTCCGAGCAAACTTTTAATAAGCGTAGTTTTACCCGAGCCATTCGGCCCTACAATTGCCACCGATTGCCCTTTCTCGAAGCAAACATTGATGTTTTGTAAAACTCTTAACTTACCAAACGATTTATTTATGTTATCAAAAAGTATCATAAGATTTCGGATTTACGATTTCAGAATTTAGATTTAACTACTTGATTATCAAACACTTTTCTATTGGCTCATGTCTTTACTCTCATGTCTAAAGAAATCGGTTCTAATTTGATGGGTTTCATCATGGGTTTTTCGTCTTTTAGGTTCTCTGGAGTTAGACTCGGAATAATTTTTTCTATTTTATCGAGTAGCGTTGCCGTGAAACTTCGGAGCAACATCATAGCTTGCGGCACTCTTTCAATGAGTGTCGAAAAAAGGCTCACTGGTCTATACGAAATATCGCCAACACCATCTCTATTCAAATCGTAGCCGTCGTACCTATCCCAATAATTTTGAGCTAAATCATTATAAACCGAATTTCCGTTGGTGGCAACATCGAATGTATTTGCCAAGAAATTGTTGGTTTTAATGCTATTATCATCACAATTTGCTTGGATTCGCATGGCAATTCCGTTTTGCGAAAATTCATTTTGTAAAAAAGTAGTTCGACTACAACCTTCCATATAAATACCGACCGTATTCGACTGAAACTGATTGTGTTCGATGTGGCTATCGGCAATATCTTTCAGTAGAATTCCGTAAGCAGCACCGCCCCAATTATCTCTGAAAACATTGTTTTTCATCGTTACGTGTTTGGTGTACATCACGGCCACACCTGCCCCATTTGTTACGAATTGATTGAACTCGTACGTATCATTGTGCGAAAACATAAAGTGCAAGCCATAACGAATGTTTCGTGTCGTATAATTTCGGATAACATTTGAGTTGGTTACAAACTCGAAATAAATACCATCACGGTGTCCTTGCACATAATTATTTGCTATCAGGATACTATCACACTTCCACGCATGAATGCCATTGCCTGTTGTTTGTTCATCTTTTGGCTGTCCAATTACTTGATTATTAAGCACTTTCGATTTCAAACACGCCGAGAGATATACCCCAAAATAGCAATTTCGGAAACGATTATTTTCAACTATAACATTCTCAGATTCCAATACTTTCACACCTGCCCAATCTATCGAACTCGTTTCGCCAACGTTGTGAAACTCAATTCCTTTTACTTGCGTTCCAGAGGCTTTTATGGTCAGAATCTCACCTTTGAATTGAGCATCTAACACAGGAAAATCTTTCCCTACAATTATCAAAGGCTTATTAATTTCAATATTCTTGATTTTGTATAGTCCTTTCAAAATCAGAATACTATCGCCAGCCGATGCCTTCTGAATGCTCTGATAAAGTGCATTTACGTTGCTAACTCGCCAAGTTTTGGCAAAAAGCACATTGGCAACAAAAACAAATAAGATGGTCAGGTTTCTCATTTTGACTTATTTATTAAACTTTTCAAGAACTTCTTTCCAAGAAAAAATCTTTACGTTTGAGTCTTTTTTCTTTGCTACCTCAATATCTTTGATTGCTAAAAAAGCCGCTAAATCGCCACGCATGGGGCTTGTGAAGCCTTCTCCACTCAAAAAAGTAGCTTTTTTTACATCAATAAAACTCTTAGGATTCTTAAAATCATTGACCACCATAAAAGCATAATCGGCTTCGGTAGTTTGGCTGGTTTTTAGGTATTTTACCAGACAACTTATGTCATCAAATTTGAAAACTTTGCCTTTGGTTGTTACCAATTCACAGGCATATTCTTTCTCCATGATGGTCATTTTGCATAAACCACAATTATCTTTTCCGTAATTGATTGGCTCAGTTTGGCTCGAAC
>JALOLV010000368.1 GCA_025455785.1 Spirosomataceae bacterium
GATAGGTTTTGAAGGCTGTAATCGTACTTACCCGTTTTGATGGTATAAGGACCCGACATCGTGAAACCACCACGGGTATCATAGTCAATGCTGATTCGACCATCTCCAAAGGCACTGAGTTTATCTTTATTGTTGCGGTCGAATATCACCTCACATTCGGCATCGGGCGTGATAGTAAAATTGAACGACATACTCAATCCGCTCAAATCTACCTCTTGAACCGTATCTTTTTTGACTACAATGTCTTGGTTATCAGTTACTTTCTTGACAAACTGAATTGATTGGTCTTCGGTATCGACGGTTGTGGCACCATCGAGCGGAATTGTGATTTTTGTACCTTTCTTGCTGGTCAAATCGCCCTTGATGGTTATATCGTCGAATGTCCCCCGAATCTCAACACGCCCCGATGCCACACCCACACCATAAAAAGATTCGTTGTCTTCGATAGTGGTATTCATAATTTTGAACCCATCTTTGTCATCAATTGTAGCATAAATACCGACCATAAAATTACCACTGCCACCGTTATAAATCCCGCCTCGTAGCTTGGCTTCGTTGCCATTTATGTAATTATCCCGCACTCTAAAGCCTTCTTCGGTTACAAATCCTTCCTCGCTAAAACGTATTTTATCATCAAAATATAAGTAAGAATTGAGGGCATTTACCCGAAGCATTCCTTTATCGAAATCTACTTCACCTCGGATAATCGGGTCAGATGCCGTACCTCGTACCGTGAGTGTACCGGTGGCATAACCACCCAAATTTGAGAAAATATCATCGACAAACGACTCAAAAATCTCGATATTGGTGCGTTTGAGATTGGCTTTCAGATTAAGCGGATTCACCTTATCTTTGGGGTCATAAGTACCCGAGACCCTAAAGATTTCATTACTAATCCGATTAACACTGCCATTAATATTGAGTTTTTGTTTGATGTTATCCCAAAGAGCCTCGGCGGCAACAGTTCCAATCAAAATATCTTTATAGACCAATTCTTCGACATTTAATTCACTCGTCAAGAGCGTATTACGATAGACGTCTCGGAGGGTCAGTTTGCCATTGACAACACCTCGTAAGTCTAAATCAGTGATTGGTTTTAGGGTTTGCAAATCAAAGTTTCGTACATCAATGAATGCTTCTCGGGTAGAGTCTGTCGAGAAAGTGCCATTCAAGGCAAGATTTTGGTTTTGGTTTGAGATTGCGACATCCCGAAAAAGAATGTCGTCTTTGTATATATTTATGAGGTTGTTGCGAGCCAAAACCCACGTATTGCCGAGCAAATCGAGTTTAGTATTTCGTGGATTAAACGCAAGTTCAATGCCTTCTTTCAAAAAAGTCAATTTGCCAAAAACTTGGGCTTTATTGGTACTATTTTGCTGCTTGATTCGCCCATCAAACTGAATCGTATTACTCTGCCCCCAAGAGCCATCAACTTGGAGTTTCTCGGTTGGGGCCATATCGCTCAATTTCTGTTTTTCAGAATTAAACACAAGCGAGGTCAGAATCTTTGGTGAATTATATTCTTTTGAGGTTACGAAATCTAACTCATTTCCAAAAAACGCCAAATCACCGTGTCGGAGCGTATCAATTGTGCCACCAAAGGTCAGCTCGGCGGTATTCCGAATCGTCAGACTGCCGCCCAGTTCGGTTCCGTTCGAGATAACCAAGTCGGGATAGAAATAATCGAAAAACGGTTGCGATTTTTTGAACGTAACCTTGTAGTCTAAACCATACCTTTCGGTTGGTGTAAAATTGGGTCTAAGTGCGTAATAATCAAGGCGATTTTGCTCTTTTTCGTAGAAATATTGGGTATATTCTTGCGATAATCTACGAATATCGGCAATCGCTGTGCTTGGTGTAAAATTGCCCTTGATATCAACATTAAAAAATTCGGATGTTAAACTAATATGACGAGTACCATCGGTCAGGGCCGAGTTCAAAAACAGCGAGTCAATCCCTAATTTACGTTTATCGTATTGCAAAATCGTGTGCATAAGCTGAGCCTCACCAATCCAATTGTCCAGTTCGTTTCCTCTAAAATTAAGATTTATTTGCGATGTGAGTTTTACATCATTTTTGGCATATCCGAGCGGTCGGAGATTGGCGTTTTGGACAAATCCACGAATCTTGAATTCATTAAGCGGCTTACTAAAATCTACTTTGCCCGATACATCAAAAGCCAAATTTGTGTCTTTTACACTCACCCTTCCATCAAAAATCGACTGGCTCATAGTGCCATCGACATAGATATTTTTGAAGTCGTAGCCATTAAACCAAATATTTTTGATTCGGCCATCAAAATCGAGAGCCGCTGTCTTGATGGTCATGCCTTTGCCGTTGATTTTGCCCGAAAACGACATTTTTTGTAGCAAGTCTTTTTCGCCAGTGATGGTTGCCAAATCTAAATTCTCGGCAACGACATTGCCAAAATAAACCGATTTTGCGGGGTCGTTGGCTACTTTCATAGTGATGTTTCCAGAGGCATTTCCGAGAGCCGTCTGTACAAAAGCATCGGTCGTGAAATCATCATAAACACCCTGAAACTTACCTCCAAACGTAACAGTTCCAAACTTCTGAACTTGTTTTAAATACAGCGAATCCCCTACATATTGCCTCGTATCGGGAGCTTCGATACGAGAAATCCGCCACAGTAAATCCATTTTAGAGGTTTTGTATTCGGGCATTCCCTTGAAGGCAATATCGCCATCGAGATAACTGTTTTTTCCAAAATTTAACTTAAAGTTTTTGACCCTAAAATCATGCACCGTGCCATCAAATTGCCCTTGGAGTAGATAATTCTCTCGGTATTGGTACATATCGGGGGCAAATCTGGCGAGGTCTTGGGCATCAATTTCGCAATTTCTGAAATCGGCTTTCATCACGACTTTTTCGTTGAAATCGCTAAAATCTCGTGGTGTTTGGTAGAAAAACCCTACGTAGTCTCGAATCGTCGAATTATTGATTTTACCGTACAATTCGTTGAGCCTAAGTTGCTGTCGTGAATAAAAGAATTTTGTATTTAATTCCTTGATTTCTAGATTGCTTCGGCGGTCTATTCCCTTTAGGCCTTTAAGCCCAAATGTAATGGTATCGCCCTGAATAAAAAAATTTTTAAGATTGCCCTGTACGTTATGAATCGTAAATGTATTGTAGTCAAACTCTTCTTTCGGGAATCGCTTTTCTTCGGGGTCTTGAAGCGTAAAAATCCCATCTTGGATGTAGGCCTCATCAATCGTAAACGGGATGTTATGCTCTCCCTTCGGACGATTAGTCGTATCAGTCGAAGCCGTCAATTCTTCGATTTTCGCAATCCATTTATCAATGTTCAAATCGCCGTCGGTTTCTCGAATCAGATGCACCTTTGGGTTTCGAATCATCACATAATCAATGTTATTATCGAAGCTGATTATTTTTTTTAAATCAAACGTAAAATTGGTTTTGCAGTTGACATA
>JALOLV010000369.1 GCA_025455785.1 Spirosomataceae bacterium
ACACGCCACATTGGCAACGGCTTTTGTGATTTTTAAGATTGATAAATATGAGAAAGAAATCATAGAGTTTGAATCAAAAAGCGGAATCTTGAAGGTACGCAAAGACGGTAATTGGCTCGAACTCGATTTTCCGGTTCAAGAAACCAACCCTGCCGAAGCACCCGAAGGATTGGTAGAAGGAATCGGCAAAAAACCGCTCGAAATCTACCGTGCAACCGATGACTACATGCTTGTTTATAAATCACAAAAAGACATAGAAGAAATCTTGCCAGACTTTGGACTACTCAAAAAAGTAAAAGCCCGTGGAATCATCGTTACGGCGAAGGCTCGTAGCAAAAAAGTAGATTTTGTATCGAGGTTTTTTGCACCGGGTTCGGGTATCGACGAAGACCCCGTAACGGGTTCGGCTCATACCAAATTGGTACCTTACTGGGCAGCCAAATTAGATAAAACCGAACTGGTAGCAAATCAGATTCACCAACGACTCGGGTATCTCAAATGCACCCTCGCTGGCAATAGGGTTTTGATGGCTGGAAAAGGCAAATTGTACCTAAAAGGTAAAATATACGTCTAAATTGTTTAATATTGTGTCATTTATTGATTCAAATATGAGAAATCTTGAACGCATCACTTTTAATCCGCTCGTAATGGGCGGTAAACCTTGTATAAGAGGAATGCGAGTTACAGTAGGGACAATCGTAGGATTAGTGGCATCAGGATATTCTTTTGATGATATTCTCAAAGCATATCCCTATTTAGAAAAAGATGATATTACACAAGCTCTGGCTTATGCTGCATGGAGAACCGAAGAAATTGAAATTGTGCTTCCTGCCGCATGAAAATCCTGATAGACATGAACCTATCGCCAATTTGGGTTGATTTCTTTTCAAGCCATGAAATTCTCTCAGTTCATTAGTCTGATATTGGTGATATAAGAGCCAGCGACACTTTATTATTTGATTGGGCAAAAGAAAACAATGCAATTGTCTTTACAAACGATTTAGATTTTGGTTCTATACTTTCGGCAACTAATGCCATCTATCCAAGTGTAATTCAAGTCAGAACACAGAACTTGATGCCAACACACATTGGAGAAAAAATTTTAGAAATTTTATCTGCTTTCAAACAACAATTAAATGAAGGTTCATTGATTACTTTAGACGATGAAAAACTAAGAGTCAGAATCCTACCTATCCGCAAAAACTAAATCTTCGGCTATCTTTTTGTACCTAAAAGGTAAAATATACGTCTAAAACATTGACAAGGGGGTATCTGATTCACTACCTTTGCAGCCCAAAATCAGTTTGCTATCAGCAAGTTATGCCAAAAGTGAGCTGTAAACAAAATGTAAGATGAAATTATCAGAATTCAAATTTGACCTTCCGCATAGCCTTATTGCGATGTATCCTCACGAACAACGTGACGGAGGACGAATGATGGTCGTAAATCGTAAAACCAAGCAAATCGAACATAAAATGTTCACCGACATCATTGATTATTTTGGTGAGGGTGATTCGTTGGTAGTAAACGATACAAAGGTTTTTCCGGCTCGTTTATACGGACAAAAAGAAAAAACAGGTGCAAAAATCGAAGTTTTTTTGCTTCGTGAGCTCAACCGTGAGATGCGTTTGTGGGATGTCTTGGTGGACCCTGCTCGAAAAATCCGTGTTGGTAATAAATTGTACTTTGGCGATAGCGATTTAGTTGCTGAAGTAATTGATAATACTACTTCTCGTGGGCGTACAATCAGATTCTTGTTTGATGGCAACCACGAAGAAATGATGAAAGCAATCCATGAATTGGGCGAAACGCCACTTCCGATTGATGTAATCAAACGCAAAGTAACCGACGAAGACCGTGAGCGTTTTCAGACAATTTTTGCCGATAAAGAAGGTGCAGTAGCTGCCCCAACGGCTGGTATGCACTTCACAAAAAATGTAATGCGTAAAATGGAGATTCGTGGAGTAAACTTCTGCCCAGTTACGCTGCATATCGGTATCGGAACATTCCGCCAAGTTGATGTCGAAGATTTGACAAAACACAAGACTGATTCTGAAAACTTCATGATTCCAGACCGTACTTGTGATATTGTGAATGCTTCGCTCGATGCCGAAAAACGTGTTTGCTCGGTAGGTACAACTACTTTGAAAACCCTTGAATCTTCGGTCTCGGCAAATAACCGTTTGAAACCAGTTCCAGAAGGTTGGACAGATAAATTCATCTTTCCACCGTACGATTTCAAGATTTCTAACTCTTTGCTTACAAACTTCCATTTGCCCGAATCCATCCTTTTGATGATGACGAGTGCATTCGGAGGCTACGACCTAATTATGCAAGCCTACGAAGTGGCAATCAAAGAAAAGTACAAATTCTTCACTTACGGAGACGCAATGTTGATTATATAATTTTTTGAATGGTGGTGAATGAATAATTTGTAAATTAGCAACTATATTATCTGCTAATTCTGTTATTCATTCACCATCTTCTTTATTGATAAATTGTCGGTTTTATGCAAAATTATGCCATAATTGTTGCGGGCGGAAGCGGTAGCCGCATGGGCAGCGAGATTCCCAAACAGTTTTTACCGATTAACAATAAACCGATTTTATTCCACACAATTGAGAAATTCCTACAAATTCCTGATTTAAAAGTAATCTTAGTTCTTCCTAAAAAAGACATCGAATACTGGGATTCGCTCTCAAAACCCTCAAGTTTTCAATCTGGTTTTCTGACAATTACTGAAGGCGGTGCAAGTAGATTTCAATCCGTAAAAAATGGATTAGGAGTTGTCCCACAAGATGCCGATTTGGTAGCCGTCCACGATGGTGTTCGTCCGCTCGTTAGTCTTGAAATAATACAAAAATCTTATGAAGTTGCAGCCGAAAAAGGCTCAGCCGTAACGAGTGTAATGTTAAAAGATTCGGCTCGAAGAATTTTAGAAAATGGCGATAACGAAGCCGTTGACCGCACCCAATACCGACTGATGCAAACCCCACAAACTTTTAAAGTATCGCTGATGAAATTAGCTTTTGAATCTCCCGAACAGCCCTTCTTCACTGATTGTGCCAGTGTGTTGGAGTACGCTGGTCATAAAATTACGCTTATCGAAGGTAGCTACGAAAACATAAAAATCACTACTCCCGAAGATTTGATTTTGGCAGAGGCATTTTTAAAGAAAAATTAAACTTTCATTATTTATTGAAAATTTAAAATTAACAATTATTTTTAAATATATTATTTTATTAATTTATTTAGAATATTTTATTTATTTAAAATATTCTAAATTTATCATATTTATAATTTATATAAAATAAACAATTACATTATTTTAGCAATTAACCATTCGGGTAAAATCCGTAATAAAGCTGCCAATAAAACATAACGCTTAGTTATATAAACCACTGATTTTCTGGCATTTATGGCGTCATAAATCTGC
>JALOLV010000055.1 GCA_025455785.1 Spirosomataceae bacterium
ACGACGACGAGCGTTTTTAGTATTCATTGGTTCGATTTTGGTAAAGCGTTTCAAGCCCATTAACATCACGCGGAGTTCGTCGCCTTCGGCAAACGCCATGATGGCTTCTTTACCAGCATTATTAAGTTTAGATACTGCCTCGTGCAAGTACAGCATCGCCATATCTTTTTGTAACTCTACGGCTGCTTCGCCTTTGATTCCGATTAGCTTTTCGACACGTAAAAGAGCCGATTCGGCAACGTATGTTTCGATAATCATGTCGGCAACATTCATCAAAATCTCTTGCTCGTTTGAGAGCGACATCATGAATTTCTGAACTGCCGCACCCGCTACCATCAAGATAGCCTTTTTCATGTTTTTCAAGACTTTCTTCTCTGCCACAAAGACTCCTTCTTCGTCGCCCGAACCAAAGTCAGGAATAGACATAATTTCTTTACCGACCGCCATTGCTGGCCCCATCATATCAATCTCGCCTTTCATGGCACGCTTCAAGAACATATCCAAAATCAACATACGATTGATTTCGTTTGTACCTTCAAAAATGCGGTTGATACGAGCATCACGGTACGAGCGTTCCATTGGTGCAGCCGAGTAGCCCATTCCACCGTAAATCTGTACGCCTTCGTCGGCACAAAAATCTAATACTTCAGAGCTGTGTACTTTCATAATCGCACATTCGATAGCAAACTGCTCCAAAGCCTTTAGTTTTGCCTCGGCATCGTTTAAGCCTTGAGCTTTGAGGTCTTCGATGGCATCGTCGATATTCTGTCCTGCACGGTAATTGGCAGTTTCAGAAGCATAAGTTTTTACGGCCATTTCGGCTAATTTATGCTTGATTGCTCCAAAAGAAGAAATCGAAACGCCAAACTGTTTACGTTCGTTGGCGTAGTTTATAGCTTCGCTGATGATACCTTTTGAGCCACCAACTACTGCTACACCCAACTTGATACGACCAATGTTGAGGATATTAACCGCAATCTTGAAACCATTGCCACGGCTCGAAAGCATATTTTCGACCGGTACGTGGCAGTCGTTGAAGAAGACCTGACGGGTATCTGAACCTTTGATACCGAGCTTATGCTCTGGCTCATTCATCGTGATTCCACCAAAAGACTTCTCTACGATAAACGCTGTTAGGTTTTTATCGTCATCAATTTTTGCAAAAACGATAAACAATTCGGCAAAACCGCCATTGGTTATCCACATTTTCTGACCATTGATGATGTAGTGCTTACCATCGGCCGAAAGTACGGCTTTGGTTTTACCTGCATTGGCATCCGAACCCGAATCTGGTTCGGTCAAGCAGTAAGCGGCTTTCCATTCGCCACTTGCCAATAGTGGCAAATATTTAGACTTTTGTTCTTCATTTCCGTAGTAAACGATTGGCAAAGTACCAATACCAGTATGAGCCGATTGAGCAACCGAGAATGAATGTCCCGTTCCGAGCGACTCAGCTACCAACATCGAAGTATTGAAGTTCATACCGAACCCACCGTATTCTTCGGGTACGGCTGTTCCGAGTAAGCCTAACTCGCCAGCTTTTGTCATCAATGATGACATCAATTCTGGTGATTTTGCCGAATCAATTTCGTTGAGTCTTGGGTGAATCTCGGTACGTAAAAAATCACGACAAGTTTCGGCAATCATCAATTGCTCCTCGGTAAATTCTTCTGGGATAAAAATCTGATGTGCCTCTGTTTCTTTTATCAAAAACTCGCCACCTTTGAGCGATGATTTATTATCTGTTGCTACCATTTTTATCGCTTATTTAATAAGTTTTAATTCGTTAAAGTTGAAATTTTAGGCTGCTAAAATTGTTATGCTTGCATAACATTGCAAAGATAACATAAAATAAAATTATTATGCAAGCATAACATTAGAAAAAATATTTTTGTCTTCTGATTTTACTAATATGAGAGAAACCATACGACGCTTTTAAATTTTTGTTTTAATTCTCTATAAAATACGAATAGGTTAAATTGTTGATAATGAGCAGTTTAAATGTTTTTTGGTATTTAGAGATAATAGTATTAGTCAAAACGACTATTGCGTAGGGTTTCGCATTTAAAGTAATTGCATGCGATTTGCAGTCATCTTGCAATTTTTTAGTCACAGCAAAAGTTGTTTTGGGTTCATTGGGGGAGGTTTTCAGCCCCCTTTGCCTTTATCACCTAACCACGGAGCAGATATTAAAAATATAAAACCCCATAAGCAATGAGCTTACGGGGTTTTGGTTTTTAGTAGAATATCAAATAATTGTGTTTGAGATTTTATCGTAACTTTAAAGTTACCAAGCATACTACTGCCAAGACGATACCAACAATCCAAAAGCGAGTAACAATTTTGGCCTCATGGTATCCTTTTTTCTGGAAATGATGGTGAAGTGGCGACATCAAGAAAAGTCGGTTTTTCTGGGCAAACTCCAGCCCTCGTCGTTTCTTTTGGTATTTAAAGTAGCTCACTTGCAAAATCACCGAGAGGTTTTCAATCAAGAAGATTCCGCACAATATCGGAATCAATAATTCTTTGCGGAGCGAAAGTGCCAAAACCGCAATCACGCTACCGAGCATCAAGCTGCCGGTATCGCCCATGAAAACTTGTGCTGGATACGAATTATACCATAAAAATCCAACACATGCCCCCACGAAGGCAGCACAGAATATAACGACCTCGCCCGAGTTTGGAATCATCATGATATTGAGGTACTGCGAAAAAACTTTATTGCCCGATAAATAAGCAAATATTGCGAGGGTCATACCGATAATGGCCGATGTACCAGCCGCAAGCCCATCAATCCCGTCGGTGATGTTTGCACCGTTGGATACGGCCGTAATAATAAAGATAACGATGAGTACATACGGCAACCATGCCAAACTTTCGGGAAGAAAGCTGCCGAGAATGCTGTAATCAATCTCGTTGTTTTTCATGAAGGGTACGGTGGTCGTGAGCGAATGCACATCGGTATATTTCTGGATTTCGCCTACCGATGAAATGATTTTGGCTTTGTCGTACGAGCGAATCTTTACGTAATCATTGAAGTATAAAGTGAGCCCAACGATTAGACCTAAACCTACTTGCCCGATTACCTTAAAAATACCCTTTAAACCTTCTTTGTCTTTCTTAAATACTTTTATGTAGTCATCGGCAAAGCCAATTCCGCAGGTCCAGACGGTAGCAACCAATAGCAAAACGATGTAAACATTAGATAATTTGGCAAATAACAAGACCGGCACAACCAAAGATGCCAAAATAATAAACCCACCCATTGTAGGAGTTCCCTTTTTTTGCATTTGACCTTCGAGTCCGAGGTCACGGATTGATTCGCCGATTTGGAGTTTGCGGAGTAAATCAATGATTCGACGTCCGTAATAGGCTGCAATCAATAATGAGAGTACGATGGCCCCCATCGCACGAAAAGAAATGTATTGAAATACACCGGCACCGGGGAAATCGAAGACCCTGTCGAGGTATTCGAAGAGATAATACAACATAAAACTTTAGGGATTTAACTGGGTTTTGGGCAAAATTAGGAATTTTTATACAACCTATAATCTAAAGGTGAGATTTTGTAACGAAAATTATTTTTTTGGTATGATTCCAACCTTTAGCAAACCTACCGAATCTTAGTAGTAAGAAAAGGGTATCTGGGATTTGTGGCTTGGAGTTGGATTTTATCCTTTTTGCCAAGCCACCTAATTTTTACCCTGATTGATTATTAGGAAATTTTGAATTAAATCAGAATATGAAAAAAGTAATGCTATTTGCCATTTTGTTGATGGGATGCGAAAAAAAAGAAGTCGCCGCCGATAACATGGCTTCGGTGGCTGGGGCGTGTAGTTATGATGGCCGCAAGACCGTAGAGGTACTGAAAAACGTAGAGGCGGTTGTAGAAGTAATTGAAAACTTTACTTTTCTTGTGCCAAAAAATGATAACTCAAAAAGATACATAGCTTGCAATCTGCCTGATAATTTGACCAATCTCAAAAAAGGACAAATAGTGGCTTTTGATGCCGATGTAAAAGAGATTTTTCCGAATGAAAGATGGGCAGGATTGCCTATTAAGATTACAAAATTTACAATACAAGAATAAATGAGAGCAATTATGAGAAAGTTAATGGGTCTGCTGATTGTCAGTACTTTGTTGGTATCGTGTCAGTCTGATGTTGTTGAGAGCGAAGATAGCAAGTTTTCGTTGGCATCAAGTACAAACGATATGTTTGGAAAGTGGAATTTTAAAACTTATGCCGATGGCAAAGGACATAAGTATGATGTAACGCTCGAACTTAAAGATGAGCGTGCCAGTGGTGGTGAACTTTTGATGAGTGGGCGTTCGTCAATTAATTTTTACACCGCGGTCTTCAAATTTGAGAATGATAAAATCAAGATTGGGCCAATCGGTCTTACCAAAATCGCAGGGCCACCCGATGCTTTAGAGTTTGAGCTAAATTACATCGAAAATTTACGTCTGGTTGAAAAAGTCGAGCTTAAAGACAAAAACACGATGTTGTTGCATTTGTCGGCTCCATCTAAAGAAGTGATGACTTTTACCAGAAGTAATTGAGCAAAGTTAATTTTTTTCCTGATGCCATTTGATAGTCATACAGTTGATACTGATACGTTTACAATTAATGACTATCGTTGGATTAATACAGGATGATGTACTTATCACCAAATAACTTTAATATTTTAAACTAAATGAAAAAGCCAATTTTTTTAACCTTAACATTGTGCGTTGGAATGTTGATTGGGTGTGATAAAACCACACCAGAAGCAAATAATGCAAAGGTCAGCGAGCAGTTAAAGGCTGTTCCGGGGACTTTTGCCGACCAGACTTCTAATTTTGCGTTTGCGTTCTGGAAACAACACAACACTATCGAAGACAATTCTAAAAACCATTTTGTTTCGCCATTGAGCTTGCACGTTGCTCTCGGTATGCTGCTAAACGGAGCCGACACCAAAACCAAAGAAGAGATTCAGAAGGTACTCGGAGTATCGTCTAATATCACCGAGGCTAATAAAATCTATAAGGATTTGATAGAAAACCTACCCAATGCCGACCCCAAAGTGGTAAATACCATTGCCAATTCGGTTTGGCATGATAAGGCATTCACGGTAGAGCAAGCGTATCTTAACGATTTGCAGAACTACTTCAAGGCCAAAGTTTCGGCAGAAGATTTTGCCAACCCAACAACAGTAAATAAGATTAATCAATGGGCGAGCGATAACACCAATGCCAAGATTCAGAAGGTTTTGGAGAAAATAGAGCCAAGCCACGTGATGTTTTTGCTGAATGCCTTGTATTTTAAAGGTGATTGGAAAATACCATTCGACCCAAAAAATACCCGTGATGAGCAATTCTTGAACCTGAATGGTCGTAAAAAAAATGTAAAGATGATGAGCATGACCGATAATGTGAAGTACGCTTCTCGAAAAGGCTACCATGCTATAGAACTACCTTACGGAAGTGGCAATTATACCATGACAATCATGATGCCACAGCAGAGTGTATCGAGTCTCTCGCCCGATGCTATTATTGATAACTTGACACTGAACGAGTGGAAAGAACTCAATAAAGCAATGACCGAGCAGAAAATAATTATTGGTTTGCCGAAGTTTACGATTGAATACGAGGCAAAGCTAAATAATGTGCTTCAAAAAATGGGAATGACGACTGCCTTCTCAAATCAAGCCGATTTATCGAAGATTTCGCCTCCTGCTGGTAAAGTCAAAGTAGGGTTTGTCAAGCAAAATACATACGTCTCGGTTGACGAAAAAGGAACCGAAGCTGCGGCTGTTACAACTATCGGTATCGAGCTTACTTCGGTTCAAATCAGGCCTGAATTTATCTGCAACCGTCCGTTTGTGTTTGTAATCAGCGAAAAGCAATCAAATACTATTCTATTCGCAGGAAAAGTAGTGAACCTATAAGTTGCCTAATGGTGCGGTACAGCGAATCTGTGCCGCATCATCTATCTACTCAAGTCATCCTTATTCCCAAACAAATCTATGAAAAAACTACTTCTTAAAATGACGTCAATGCTGGCGTTGGGGTTTGTCTGCTTCGGACATTTCTCTTGCCACGATAAATGTGAAGCCATTCGGACCTACCGTACCCAAGTGCCAGTTACGGTTCTGCTAAGTGATTTGCCCAAAACTATTACCATCGAAGCCGCACAAGAATTAGTAAGCCCGGGTAAAATTTACGTAAAAGACAATTTCTTATTTATCACCGAAGCTGGCAAGGGGATTCACGTAGTAGATAATTCAAATCCTGCTAAACCTACCAATCTTTCGTTTATAAAAGTAGGAGGCAATGGCGATATGGCCATTAAAGATAATATTCTGTATATCGACAATTACGTAGATTTAGTAGCCCTCGACATCTCGAATCCGAAATCTATCAAAGAATCAGGGCGGCTTTCGGCGGCGTTTGCCAACTCGGTCGTAAACTATGGCGGATGGTATTATAATCCGCAAATGCAAGCAATTATTTATTATGAAGACAAAATCGTAACTGATACCGTCGAAACCAATTGTGGGGCTAATGGCTACATTGGGCCTATTGCGTATGATGGCGTATTTTATGCGGAAAAAAACGCTGGGGTAACTCAAAGTACGGGTGGGGTAGGTGGACCAGCGGCAGGCTCAACAGGAAAAGGTGGCTCGATGGCTCGTTTCACGATTTATGATGATTATATCTACGTAGCAAGCAATACCGACCTTTTGGTTTATGACATCAAAACGCCAACCCAACCCAAAAGCCGCAATAAAGTAAATCTGGGATGGGGAATCGAAACGATTTATCCTTACAACGATAAATTATTTATTGGCTCAAATACAGGAATGTTTATTTTCGACAATAAAAATCCCGAGAATCCAGTCAGATTATCTAATTTTCAGCATGCCCGTGCCTGCGACCCTGTGGTTGTAAACGGCGATATTGCCTATGTTACGCTTCGTACAGGTAATACGTGTGGCAACGCCCCAAACGAATTGCAAGTGGTTGATGTCAAAGACCTAACCAAGCCGTTTTTGATAAAAAGCTACCAAATGCAAAATCCCCACGGATTGGCGATAGATTTTCCGAATCTTTTTGTCTGTGAAGGCAGTTTTGGACTCAAGTCTATGGATGCCAAAGATGCCAGAAATATTACGGTTTTACAGCAGATTGGTAAAATTAATGCCTACGATGTGATTCCGCTCGATGGCAAGCACCTGATAATGGTCGGTAAAGATGGGCTTTATCAATACGACTATTCCGACCCCAAAAATCTGAAACAATTGAGCGTTATTCCAATCAAAAAAAGTTAAAACATTATGAAACCGCTATATAAAACCATTGTTTTGCTTGCGTTAAGCGTATTATCGCTTAAAGCCCAAGACAACGAAAAGAAAGGATTTTTTAAGAAATACCCTTTTGTAAATATGACAGAGTTTGGGGTATTGATGGGTCGAACCAAATTCCCAATGGGTTACTCTCGCTACGATAGTTGGGGTCGCCCCGCTTCCGATGCCATCACGTATTACAATGTCCAGAACCGAGTAAACGTTTCGGTAATGACCTTTAATGGTATCTACCTAAACCCTAAGACCGCTGTCGGTGTTACGACTGGTATCGACTGGTACAATACCAATGTCTTAATGCCAATTATGGCGGGTGTGCGTCGTCAGATTGCCCAAAAGAAAGAGGGCGGAAGTGCCATCTTTGTTAATCTCGATGGTGGTTATGCCACTAACTGGCTCAACGAAAATGCAGGTTTTACCAAAACCGATGGTGGGTTTGTCTTAAACCCCTCAATAGGTTATCGTTTGCCAATGCGAAGCGGTTCGGCTTGGTTGGTAAATTTTGGATATAGGATGCAGAAATATACCGTAACCGAAGACCGTTCACAAGAAGAGTGGTCGTTCAAATCGGTCGAAACCCGAAACTTAAACCGAATGTCGCTTAGAGTAGGTATAGAGTTTTGATATTACTCCCTTATTACTCGCTGGTAGTGTTCAAAACACTACCAGCGATTCTGCTTAGATACTATTTCTTCATTTTTTTATGAAATCATACACTATTCTTTTGTAAAAACGCTTCATTATTTATATTTACGCAAAAATAGAAGCTACGAACTCTGAATTCGTAAACCAACACTGTAAATCATAAATCTGAAGTATGGCTACGCCCAAGAAAGTATTGATTGCCGAAGATAGCTCGGTTATCCAAAATTTAGCAAAAAAGATTCTTGAATTCCAGAATTTTGAAATCACGGCTGTCAAAAACGGTGAGCAGGTAATGCAACTTATCGACAAAGAAGATTTTGATATTCTACTACTTGACATCAACATGCCTGTTATGGATGGTATGGAGTGCGTGCGTGCGGTGCGAGCATTGAGCGATACTAAAAAAGCCAAAGTGCCAGTGGTTGCGATTACGGGCAATGCCAAAAACTATTCGGATGAAGACTTCAAGTCGGCGGGCTTCAACGATGCTCTCATGAAGCCACTCAATTTTGATAGATTGGTCGATGTTGTAAAAGGGCTAACAGAATAAGCCCCTAATCCCCAAAGGGGGAATTTTTAACGATTAATTTTTAATAAACTCCCCTCTGGGGCTGGGGGCTATATGACCATAACTTTTCTCGGAACAGGTACTTCTGGCGGCATCCCTGTACTTACCTGCGGTTGTCGGGTTTGCCGTTCGTTAGATTTCCGAGATAAACGCCTTCGGGTTTCGGTTTGGATAGAGGTAGAAGGCAAAAGCTTTATTATTGATACTGGCCCAGACTTCCGCCAGCAAGCACTTCGGGAGCGAATCCCAAACATTGACGCTGTCATTTATACCCACGAACACAAAGACCACACGGCAGGTTTGGATGATGTTCGACCTTACAATTACCTGCACGGAATCAAGCACCTCAATATTTACGGACACGCTCGGGTACTTGCACAACTCAAGCGAGAGTTTGCCTACGCATTCTCCGAGTACAAATACCCGGGCGTACCATTGATTAACTGTCAAGAGATTGAAAATCAGCCTTTTAAAATTGATGGGATTGACTTTATACCCATTGAAGTAATGCACCATAAACTCCCCGTTTTTGGATTCAGAATAGGTGATTTTACGTATATTACAGACGTAAATTATATTTCAGATTCCGAATTAGAAAAAGCATATGGCACAAAGGTCTTGGTTTTGGGTGCCTTGCAGCGTGAGCCACATATCTCGCACTTTACATTGAGTCAGGCGGTTGAGGTTGCCAAGAAAGTAAACGCCCAAATGACCTACTTCACCCATATCAGTCATAAGATGGGACTTCATGCCGATGTATCTAACGAATTACCCCTAAATATTCGCTTGGCTCACGATGGCCTGAAAGTTTATTTATAAGACGGGTTCTACACCTGATTTAAATTTATTTTTTATGAAATTACCTAAGAATATCCTTCTCTTTACTGTTTTTTTCTCTACCAATCTATCGGCTCAATCTTACAAGGCGAAAATCGAACAACACCGAGAAGAATACAAAGCCGAATTCTTGAAATCATCAAATTCGCCACTCAAACAAAAAGATTTGGCAGGATTAAGGTTTTACGAACCCAACGAAAAATATAAAGTAGAATGTACTTTTGCCGCAACCAAGGGCGGAAAACCCTTTGAAGTACCTACTACTTCGGGAGATTCACAGACTTACACCCGATTTGGTCAATTATCTTTTCAGATTGACGGACAAACCCACAAATTGACCGTTTACAGAAGCCCATCTTTGATGAATAACCCACTTTATAGAGATTATCTTTTTGTGCCATTCAAAGACCAAACCAACGGTAAAGATACCTACGGCGGTGGGCGTTACATTGATTTACGAATGCGAGAAGTAAATGGCGATAAAGTTATTCTGGATTTCAACAAGGCATACAACCCATACTGTGCATTTGGCGATGGATATAGCTGTCCGATTCCGCCCAAAGAAAACCACCTCAAAATTGCGATTGAAGCAGGCGAAAAAAATTATAGTAAAACGGGTTTATAAACCCCCGTTCTACATTTCGGTTATCATTGAGGCTACTTCTCTACCGGTTTGCATGGCTGCATTGAGCGATGGATACGCCAAATAATCGCCGCAGCGATAAAGGTTTTCGCTAATTTTTAGATTTTGTTTTGGCGAATTAGGCGGATATTTCACCAAAGACTCGGGGATATGGTAGGTCTGAATGTGTTTCCAGACATTTACTTGAGCCCCAAACCACTCAAAAAGCTCACGTTTGATTCGTCCGACTAAATTACGCTCATCGAGTTTTTCTTGTCCTTGAGTACTAACCGAAATCAAGGTTTTGCCAGCTGGTGCGTACTCTGACGAAATATCGCTCGGAACACACAAATGATGCACAGACGAGCGACGATTTGGATTCAGAACCAAATATTTACCACTGTCTTTTAGCGGCGAAAATTCGGCCGAAAAATACGTACAAGTCGTTACGTTGTAGTCTCTTGAGGTGTTTTCGTTCAATAAATTATCGGCACCGATGGCCTCGGTTGCCAAAACGATTCGGTCGGCTGTCAGTACTTCGCCACCGTCCAAAAAAACCTGATTACCTTCGATACCTTTTACCCGAGCGTTTTTCCGGATTCGATTTTCGGGTATATACTCGGCAATCTGTTCCGGAATCCGCTGCATACCTTCGGCTGGCAAGGCGGCGTCGCCTTTAAAGAACTGTTTGAATGTAAACTGGAAGAAATTGCTCGATGTCGCCAGTTCATTCTCGATAAAAACCCCACCAAAAAATGGCTTGAAGAACCGCTCGATGATTTTATCCGAAAAACCGTAATTCTTCAAAAAAGTAAGCGTATCGGTATCTGATTGGTTAAAAAAATCATCTTCGTTGATGTCGTTTACTTCGTTTATCAACTTTCTGATTTTTAGTTTATCGCCAAAACTACCTACTGGAGAAAAAGCCATCGAAAGAAATGCCGAAGGTTTGCGAAAAGGATTATCCATCTTCATAAAACCCTTATTGTGGCGTATCATCGAGCCTGATTCAAATGTTTTAAGACGTAAACCATTATAATTGAGGGTTTTGCGTGCTTCAGGATAATTCGTCAGCAATACCTGAAAACCCCTGTCTAATCTAAAACCATCTACTACATCGGTACGAACCCGCCCGCCGAGAGCATCTGATGCCTCTAAGACCAAGAACCCAACACCTTTTTCGTTTAGATATTTAGCACAAGTCAGACCTGCAATCCCACCTCCGATGATAATTGTCGAAAAATCGTTCATAAACTTTTAATGATGCTTAGATGTTGTAATGATAAATGTTTTGAAAATTCAAAAATAAAATACTATTTTGTGCAAAAAGGAAACAAAAATACATTTTATTAGTGTTAATTTTGCCCTTTTATATAATTTTCATACAATTGCACTTTCAGATAATATACTTTGAATGTGCCTAAATGTTTGAAAAATAACAAACAAAAACCTATTTAATGAATTATTCAGTACAACAAGAAGGCGAATTTAGATACATTGACGAAGGGCAAGGCGATACGCTATTGATTCTGCATGGACTTTTTGGAGCGTTGAGCAATTTTGATGATGTGATTGAGGGCTTCAAGCACCGCTGCCGAGTCGTGATACCTGTTATGCCTATTTATGAAATGCCAATGAGAACTGCCAGCCTCGAAGGGCTACAAGCATTTATTGAGCGTTTTGTGGCATTAAAGCAACTCAAAGATGTGATGATTCTGGGTAATTCGCTCGGTGGGCACGTAGGTTTGCTTTATACATTAGCTCACCAAGATAATGTCAAGGCATTGGTTCTGACGGGTAGTTCTGGTCTTTTTGAGAATACGATGGGGGGGTCTTTCCCGAAACGGGGTAGTTATGAATACATCCAAGAGCGTGTGGCTTATACATTCTATGACCCTGCTACGGCCTCAAAAGAGTTGATAGATGAAGTGTTTGAGATTACGTCGAGTATCCCGAAATGTATGAATATCGTTCAGATTGCGAAGTCTGCCCAGCGTACCAACATGGCCAAAGAGATTCCGTCAATTAAAATACCAACCTGCTTGATTTGGGGATTGAACGATACCATTACACCGCCTGCCGTTGGTTTTGAATTTAACCGTTTGATTCAGAACTCAGAATTGTTTTTTATTGATAAGTGCTGTCATGCTCCGATGATGGAACGCCCCGAGCGTTTTAATGTTTTGTTAGAAAAATTTTTAGATAAAATACAAGCATAAAATAGTTTTTGGGTTTGAAGTTTTGAGTTTTACGTTGAAGATTTTTAACTTAAAACTCAAAATACCAAACTTAAAACTCAAGTAAAATGACACTCATCGAACTCATCAATCATGATTTGCCGATTTTGAAGCCGACCGACAGCGTTGGTCAGGCTTTAGATTGGATGGAAGAAAACCGTATTGGGCAGTTGGTTGTGGCCGATGCAGACCAGTATCTGGGCATTGTTGGCGAAGATACACTGCTCGATTTTGATGAGTCAGATTTAATTTCAGAGATTCAACCGCAATTGATGGAGGTGTTTGTGAGCGATTATGAACATATCTACGAGTCGCTGAATCTCATCTCGAAACATGGCCTTCAAGTCGTTGCGATTCTGAATAGCGAAAAGCGTATCCTCGGTACGATTACTGCCAACGAAGTCTATAAAAACTTCTCTGAATTGCTCGGAACAAGCGAAGTTGGGGCGGTTTTGGTGGTTTCGCTCAAAAACCGTGATTATTCATTGTCCGAAATCAGCCGATTGATAGAAGGCGATAATGCCAAGGTTTTGAGTAGTTATTATTCGGGCAATACCCACGCCGACCCACTCGACGAAGAAAACGCTGCGAAGCTAACACTCAAACTAAACCGTGAAAACATTTCTTCGATTGTGGCTACTCTCGAACGCTTCGGTTATATGGTAGAGGCAACGTATTCGCACGAGCCAATCGAAAGTGTCGAGCAAGAACGCTACGATATGTTGATGAAATATCTGAGTATATAATTCATTTAAACTATCTGGGTATC
>JALOLV010000370.1 GCA_025455785.1 Spirosomataceae bacterium
TATTGAGTGTTTTTTGCATTTGGAAAAATAACTCTAATAGTGACCGAAAGCACTAATAGCGATTTGGATGGATGTTTAACTACACAAAATTAGGAAAAATTCGGCAGAGGTGTAAATTTGTAATTGTAGAACGATTTTTTAGATACGAGCCTATATAAATTACAAATCATTTTCCATAGCGTTGGGTTTGCAAACCCAACGCTATGGAAAATCTGAAACCTAATAACTTTTATTCAATCTCATATATTAAGTTGTTTAGAGTAAACCAATTAGCAACGATTTGAAAAATTGTTGTACAAATCTATGACAAAAAAACAAGTATGTATCATCGGGGCTGGCTCGTCGGGTATTACGGCGGCAAAAGCCATGAAAGAAGCGGGTATTTCGTTTGACTGTTACGAAAAAGGCTCGGATATTGGCGGCAACTGGCGGTTTAATAACGATAATGGGATGTCGTCGGCGTATCGGTCGTTGCACATAAATACCAATCGGATGGTGATGGCGTATTCGGATTTTCCGATGCCCAAAGAATACCCGATGTTTCCGCATCATACGCATATTATTAAGTATTTTGAAGACTATGCCAATCATTTTGGAGTACGTGAACACATCACTTTCAAAACAGCGGTGACGAATGTATCGCCCAATGCTGACGGTACGTATAAAATAACACTCGATAATGGCGAATCGCACGATTATCAATACGTTTTGGTAGCGAATGGGCATCATTGGAATCCTCGGTATCCGTCTTTTAAGGGCGAATTTACGGGCGAGGTCCTCCACGCTCATCATTACAAAGAAGATGACCAAATCAAGCATAAAGATGTTTTGATTGTCGGAATCGGCAATTCGGCTGTCGATATTGCGTGCGAGGCGGCTCGATTACACACGGGTAAAGTCGTGATTTCGACCCGCAGCGGAGCGTATATTACTCCAAATTGGCTTGGTAGCACACCTTTTGATAATTTGGCAAATCCGCTGACAGCGAAGTTGCCATTGTTTTTACAGCGTTTTTTGCTTTCGTCGGCTCTTTGGTTGGCTCGTGGACGGCAGGAGGATTACGGAGTTCCTAAACCCAAAAGACCACTTTTGAGCGAGCATCCAACGCTTTCACAAGATTTACTGAATATGACAGGACGTGGATTGATACAATTTAAGCCGAATATTCGTGAATTCAGAGGAAAAACGGTGGTTTTTGAAGATGGCTCAGAGCTGGATTTTGATATTATTATCTACGCAACGGGCTACAAAGTGACGTTTCCGTTTTTGAAACACATCCTGGCGTTTGATGTTGAGGAATCGAACGAGATTAGGCTTTATAAAAAAGTAATCCACCCCGATTTTAATAACCTATTTTTCTTGGCTTTGGTACAGCCTTTAGGAGCAATCATGCCTTTGGCAGAAGTACAAGCCAAGTGGATTGCCAAGGTTATCAAAGGAGAATGCCGTTTACCAAACGCAGATGAAATGAAGAAATCTATCGAGGCAGATAAGCAAAAAATGGCGAAACGCTACAAACAATCGCCGAGACATACGCTCCAAGTAGATTTTTTTCCGTATAAAGAATCTATTGAGAAAGAGATGAAAAGAAGGTGAACAATTTGAAGATATATGTTACATTTGCTTGTTAAAATTAGTCTATATGAGCGACCGCGTTAGTGTCAGAATTAATAACCCCCATGGTTTTGTATTGTTGAAAGAACTTGAAGCTGTGGGAGTGATTTCTATTGAAGAACTGTCAAATCAACCGCAGAAAGTTTTCAATGGGAAAAGATTTAGAGGTAATATTCCGCTTGAGGACAAAGATAAATTCAGACAACATATTGAAAATATACGTAATGAATGGGAAAGAGATAAAATTCCTAAGCCTGTTCAATGCGTATGATGATGAAACTCGCTGCCGCAGTGAGGGCATTTGATTTTCTGTTTTCCTCGGATATGTTCGGCAAAACCAGAAGCCAAAATACCCGTTGGTAATGAGAAAAAGGCAACTCCCAGAATGGCAATAAAACCACTGAGTAGCTTGCCAAGTGGCGTAATTGGCATTAAATCTCCGTAGCCGACGGTCGTCATGGCATTTACACCCCACCACATCGCATCGGGGATACTCACAAACTTAGTCGGTTGGGCTTCATGCTCGACGTAATAAACGATACTTGACGAAATTATCAGAATAAAAAAGATAAAAACAAAGCTCAAAACTAATTCCTCTCGTTTGTCTTTGACTACGTTCTGAATCACCCGCAAAGCATGAAAATACTTACTTACCCTAAATAAACGCAGCATTCGGAGCAATCGCAGGATACGAATAAACCCTAAATCTGTTAAGAAAATCGAAGCATAAAAAGGCAAAATAGAAAGTAAATCTACCAATCCCCAAGCCGAAATAACGAATCTGAGCCGTCCTTTGATTGGGTGTTTAAAGCGTTCTTCTTCGACACACGACCACAGCCGCAGAAGGTATTCTATCGTAAAAATGATAACCGAAAATACTTCAAAATCGAGTAGAAATCGGTGGTATTTTTGCTGAATACTCGGTACAGTATCCAGAATGATTACGATGGCATTTAGCGAAATAACGATTGTCAAGAAAATATTGACCCAAAAACTCGCCCCACGCTTGCGTCGCCACGTGATTTCGAGGATATTATAAACTTGTTTACGTAGGGTTAGTTTGTGTTCCATCTATTTCGGGAATTAATCCCCAAAATAAACAAAAAAGAACGTTCCGAATAGAAACGTCCCTCAAAATATTAGTGAAACCACTAATTAAAAATCAATGCAATCAGTGATTTATTTGGTTATCGGTACTTTTACCTCTACGTTATCCCAACGCAAGACCATATCAGTTCCAGCAGGGTTTGGAGCAAAATCTATCTTGAATAGTTCTATTACGTTGGCAGTTTTTGTGGCTGGTACATCTACTCTCAAAACATCGGTTTTTTGGTCGTATTGGGTTCCCCACTGACCAGTTTCGCTGTTTAGAATAATCGTCCAGTTCGCTTCATTCGGAATCGTCCAAAGCGTATATTTTCCCGCTTTTAGGTCTTTTCCTGCCACTTTTACATCTTGCTTTACTTCAAAAATCGTGGCTTCATTGGCACCAGTACGCCAAACCTCACCATAAGGCTGCAAAACACCCTCGGCTTTGGGGGCAAAGATAGTACGACCTTTTTTGGCTGGTTGACAATAGTTTACTTGCACCGAAACCCCATTTTGGTCAGATTTCGCTACGGCTTCTGGGCTTTTGGTTTTGGTCCAAGAACGAAGAGCAAAGAATAAAATAGGCAGGATAACGACTAACCCCAGAATGACTCTAAGAAACTTTTTCATGTGATAAATGTTTGGGAATGAATGGTTTAATACTTTCTGACAAACGTGAAGGCTTATCAATTAGTTCATGTTTACTGTTAAATGAATTTGTCTT
>JALOLV010000056.1 GCA_025455785.1 Spirosomataceae bacterium
GGAATCAAACCGATGTACCAGAATAAACAAGAAACTGAGAAATATGTCGAGATTGCAAATACGTCCCAAACCAATGGTGAGTTAAAGTTAACCCAAAGTGAACCAAATGTGTTTGGAAGTGGCAATGCCCAATGTGCTAACCACGGGCGACCCATGTGCATCAAGATAAACGAAGCCGCACAAATTACGGCAAAGATTGTCATCGCTTCAGCAGCACGGTTGATTGAGGTTCTCCACTTCTGACGGAATAGTAGAAGGATTGCCGAAATTAAGGTTCCAGCGTGACCAATACCCACCCACCATACGAAGTTGGTAATATCCCATGCCCAACCTACTGTTTTATTAAGACCCCACACACCGAGACCTTCCCACCAAGTCCAAAATACCCATGCCGCACCATAAAGTAATACGATGACAGAAATGGCAAAAGCTACTTTCCATTCTTTGGTTGGTTTATCTTCTACGTGTCTTGCAATATCCACTGTTACATCATGGTAAGTTTTATTACCTGTTACAAGTGGTTCTCTGATTGGCGAAACTACGTGCATATTTTAATTATTTAAAAAACTTAATTCTGTTTCTTTATTAATATTTGCTGATTGTAATTTACTAATTGCTAAAAGTACTAATTTTTCCGATTAGCAATTAATCATTCTTAAGCGTGTTCTTTGTGTTCGGCATGAGCAGCACCTTCAGCTTTTTTCTTAGCTTCATCTTTATTACGGATTTTTGCTAAGTAGCTAATTTGTGGCTGAACATTGATTTCTTCAAGAACATGAAACGCACGACCTTCTTTCTCTACCGATAACAATTTAGAGATTGCCGAGTTTTCGTCAAGCATATCACCAAATGTAATTGCGTTTGTAGGACAAGACTGTGAACAAGCCGTTTGGATTTCTCCGTCAACTGGGCGGCGACGCTCTTTCTTAGCTGTGAGTTTACCAGCTTGGATACGCTGAACGCACATCGAGCATTTTTCGATAACACCTCTCGAACGCACTGTAACGTCTGGGTTCAATACCATACGGCCCAAATCGTTGTTCATGTGGAAGTCGAAGTTATCATTCTCGAAGTACTTAAACCAGTTGAAACGACGTACTTTATATGGACAGTTGTTGGCACAATAACGAGTACCTACACAACGGTTATAAGTCATTTGGTTGAGACCTTCTGAACTGTGAGTTGTCGCCAATACCGGACATACTGTTTCGCAAGGTGCGTTTGAACAGTGCTGACACATCATTGGCTGGAACACAACCTCTGGATTTTCAGATGCTTCTTCCATTGCTTTGAATCCGCTGATGCTATAACCTTGCTCGTGTGGAGCATCTGAACTATAGTAACGGTCGATACGAATCCAGTGCATTTCTCTGGCACGTGCAACTTCTGCTTTACCTACTACTGCAACGTTGTTTTCGGCTTGACAGCTCACTAAACAAGAACCACAACCAGTACATGAGTTAAGGTCGATAACCATTCCCCACGAGTGGTTCTTCTTGTCATGACCGTTCCAAAGTGTAATTTGGTATGGTTTTTTTAGACCGTCTGAAGTTTCGATGCGTGGTTCAAAGCGACCAGCCTTAGGATTCTTAACAAATTCGCCTAATACTGATTCTTGAACAACAGCCTCACGACCCATCACAGTATTGTGTGTTTGAGTCTGTGCCAATGTATATCCGCTCTTAACTTTCTCTAATTTAACATCGCCAGCACAAGGTTGTCCGTTTGTAAAGAATGGATAAACACTTGCTCCAACATTACCAGCTTTACCAGCGGCCGTTCGCCCGTATCCGATTGCGATACCAACTGTACCATGTGCTTGACCTGGCTGAATCAACACTGGTAATTCGATAGAACCCTTACCAATCGTTACTTTGGCAATATCGCCTTGCTCAAGACCTAACTCCGCAGCGGTTTTCTGAGAAAGACCAACTGTGTTTTCCCAAGTAACTTTTGAGATTGGGTCTGGCATTTCCTGCAACCATGGGTTATTTGCTTGACTACCAGTACCGATAGCTACTGACTCGAAGAAGAAGGCTTCTGTACCGCTTCCTTTTTTAGTGATTGATACGCTTGCTAATGCAGAGGCATCAAAAGAAGCACCCGAAGGAGTCGCACCAGCATTTGGCTCATATACCCCATCGTGCAATGCTTGCACCCAAGACTTACCACCAAGAATATTTGTGGTCCAATAATTCTTGAGATACTTATGGAAATCACCATCTAAACCTGCCCAAGTCAAAAGACTCGATTCGGCTTGACGAGTGTTGAAAATCAATGAAATTGTTGGCTGAATCAGTGAATAAATGCCTTTCTTAGGTTCAGCATCGCCCCAAGACTCAAGATAGTGCGGAGCAGGTGCAATGTACTTACATTTTGAAGCCGTTTCATCTGCACGGTCGGCAAATGAAACTGATGTAGAAACTTTTGCGAGAGCTTCTCCTAATTCGGCACCTCTTGGGTGGTCATAAACTGGGTTTGCTCCGTAGAATATTACTGTATTTACTTGACCTCTCTTTACTTCGTCGATAAAGGTGTTCATCGCAGTATCATTACCTTGACGGTAATTAACAGGGTTACCTAAATCAATCGTAGTACCATAGCTACCAAGTAAATTATTGATTGCATTTACTAATATCTGAACCGAAACATCATTCGAGCCCGACACAACTAAAGCAGCACCTTTTGCCGCTACAAGTTCTTTAACACATTTGTCAAGGTTATCGACAGTTACAGAAGGAGCCGATACCTGTGAGCCACCTAAAGCAGCTGCCAATTTATTGTAAAGTGCTGCTACGAAAGCACCTTCTTCTGAAGGTTTAATCATCGCACGGTAATCTGCATTAGCACCCGTCACACTCATACCAGTTTCAAACTGATAATGACGTGACATCTCTTTCTTACCGTTTTTGCTGCTACTTACTTTACGAGTCTCGGCCCATTGTGCAGAGAATGTAAGTGGGGCAATCCACGTGCCTAAGAAGTCGGCGTTGATACCCACCATTACTTTAGCTTTGCTAAAATCATAAGAAGGGATAACTCTCTGACCGAAGGATTTAAGGTTTGCATCGAGCAACCCAGATGCTGAATTTGCATCATAAACTACTTGCGAAGCAGATGGATATTTAGCTATAAAATCAGCGATTACGCTTTTTGATGACGGTGAAAGAATTGTATTTGAGACAATTCTGATATTTCCACCTTTTGCTAAACTTGCAATAATTTCTTTGTCGAGGTCTTGCCAAGAGATTTCAGAAGAACCTTTTTGAGGGGCTTTCAATTTCTCATTGTCATAAAGGCTCAATACCGAAGCATGTACTCTTGCTGATACACCACCTTTTGTGATACTTGAAGACTTATTACCTTCGATTTTAACTGGACGACCTTCGCGAGTTTTAACTAAAATGCTACAATAATCGCCACCTTCTGAATACGTAGAAGCATACCAGTTGGGAATGCCCGGCTCTACATCTTCTGGTTTATTTAAGTAAGGGATTGCTTTGCGAACTGGTGCATCGCAAGCTGCTAATGTAACAGCCGCCATCCCAAAACCTAATACTTTTAAGAAATCACGACGATGTGTACCTTCTTCCACATCATCCATATTGAATTCGCGATTGGCGTTCTTTACGAATTCAATGTCATTTTTCAACTCCTCAACTCCTTTCCAGTATCTTTTCGTATTATTGTTTTCCATATATATAGGAATATGATAATTCTTTTGTTAGCAAATGTCAGTTGCCTTGTACAAGGCAACTGATTGATATTAATAATGGCATTTAGAACACTCAAGACCGCCGATGTCTTCTACTTTCATAGCACCTTTGCTTGTCTTGCTGTGAGCTTCCATCAATTTATCGTAATATTTATTGTCTTTACCATTAACTTCGGTCTTGCGGTGACAGTCGATACACCATCCCATGGTCAATGTAGAGCGTTGTTGAACAACCTCCATCTTATTGACTTCACCGTGGCAATTAGTACAATCTAAACCACCAACGTTTGTGTGTTGAGCGTGATTGAAATAAGACAAATCTGGGAGGTTGTGTACACGAACCCACTCAATTGGCTTATTGCTTTCAATTGCTGTGTAAATTTTCTGAATCTCTGGAGAACCTGTCTTAATTGCATTGTGGCAGTTCATACAGATATTAGCTGCTGGAATACCCGCTTGCTTTCCTTTGTAAACGCCAGTATGACAATAAGCACAATTTATTTTCATATCTCCCGCATGAAGTTTGTGCGAGAATTTGATTGGTTGTTTTGGAGCGTATCCTTGATGAACACCGATTCCGTAAAGGCCATCAAGTGTCGTTTTAACAGCCAACAAAATAAACACCCATATAATAGCCGAGCGTACTGTTTTGTTGCCGAAAATCTCTTTTACCTTTTCTCCGAAATTTACAGCACTTACACTGTCAGTAGAGGCTGTATCGACACCTGCTAATTTGGTCAATAAACGCAAGATTGCCAACAATGCCACAAGCACAAGGGCCATAATAGCAATCAAAGCTATCATAATTACGCTTGTGAATCCACCACCGCCTGTTTCGGCAGCAGTAACCGGTGTAGTACCCGGAGCAGCAACCTTTGGTGTGTTATAATCATCAATGTAGGCAATGATGTTTTGAACATCAGCTTCTTTTAAAGCTGGAAAGGCCGTCATCTGGGTTTTATTGTACTGGTTGTACAAATCTACTGCGTATTTATCGCCACTTGCGATAACACCCATTGGATTCTGAATCCACTTAACCAACCAAGCTAAATCACGACGCTTTGTGATGTCTTTCAAACCAGGCCCTGTCAATTTCTCACCATCGGGATTATGACAAGACTTGCAGTTATTCTCGAAGAGAGTTTTACCTGCTGCGATGTCTCCGCCTGCGGCTGGTGCAGCAGCGGTTGCTGTTGAATCTTGTGCCGAAGCATTACCAAATAATAACATTGAGGTAACAGCAACAGACAGAAGAGTTTTATATAATCTACGAATCATATTTTGTATGAAGATATTAAGCCTATTTTTCAGACTGCAAAACTAAGATACGATTTGATAGCTTCAAAAACCTTTTTTGATTTTTTTTATATCTTTTACTAATTTAGAATTATTTTAAATAAACTCATAACTAATTGATTTCAAGGATATTAAATAAAAAATACCACCCCGAAACATACGTATAGTTGTTTCAAAGAATGGTATTTTAGCAAGAATATACGTAGCGAAGAAACTTATTCGATAGATAATCAGTTCAACGCAGTTAGTCGATTTGACAAATGGTTTTTTTCTTATATTAGTGGCAAAAGTAGTGAATTTTCGCTAATTCCACAAACGTTTTCTATTTTTTACATCTATGATACTACTATTTGCCAAAACACAATCAAAATAATGATAAACATTATTGTTTTAACTCACTTCGTAGCCTCGAATCCGTAATTCAATGTTTTTTCGGTGGCCGGCACTCCATCTTTCATCCATTTAGGCATCGGAGCGTCTTTGAGATAGTGGTCGAAAAACTGCGACATCCTGACGCTAAAGTCTTTACGATTATGGCGTTGCATGATTCCGTGGCGTTCGCCGTTGTAGTTGAGCAACCAAGTAGGTTTATTGAACCTCTTCAAAGCCATAAACATTTCGATACCTTGGTACCACGGTACTGCGTCGTCGGCATCGTTGTGCAAAATCAAAACGGGTGTTTTTACTTTAGGAATTGAGAACAATGGTGAGTTTTCGATATAAAGTGGGTATTTATCCCAGAGATTCCCCCCAATTCGGCTTTGGGTGTACTCGTACTGAGCCTGACGAGATAGACCCGTTCCCCAACGGATTCCACCGTAGGCACTCGTCATGTTTACAACAGGAGCCCCCGACTCGGCCGCTGCAAAAAGATTGGTTTTGGTAATGAGGTAAGCTGTCTGATACCCTCCCCAACTATGCCCTTGCACACCAAGTCTTTTTTCGTCGATAAAACCTTTGTTAATGATACTTTGGACACCCGGAATGATACAATTATAGGCACTCTCGCCCGGATACCCGATTTTATAAACAATATCTGGTACAAACAAAACGTAGCCATTGCTTACATAATAAGAATAATTGATAGCCGAGCGTGAAGGACTTGGCTCTCGGTAATCATTGATATTATCTGATTCTTTTTCATAGAAATACGTAATCATTGGATATTTTTTCGATGGGTCGAATCCTTCGGGCTTGTAAAGCAAACCTTCGAGCGGAATACCATCTAACGAAGTCCATTTTACCATTTCGACACTTCCCCAAGAGTAATCTTTCTGCTGTGGATTGGCATCTGATATTTTTTGAATATTCTTGAATGTCAAATCTGTTGCGTACAAGTCTGGACATTCTCTAAAATTAGAACGTTGAAATAATACGGCATCCGATTGCTTAGATTTGGCCGAAAACGAATAATTATAATCGCCCATCGCTAAAGTTGTGAGCTGCGAATTGCTGTACGAGACAAAACCTGATTGCTTGGTTTTATTGTCGAATACTCTCAAAAGCAATGGTTTTCTTAAATCTAAACTACGTTCTTCGGTATCAAGGCGGATGTTCCGGTATGTCAATCCTTTTTCTCTACCGTTGGTTAGATTCGTAGGTTTTGATGGTTCGGTTGGATTGATTGCCCAAATATCGAATTTATTGTAAATCAAAAACTGTTCATCGTTTTTGGTCCAGCCGGCGTTTCCGTAAGCGTTTGGATAATCAGGATGGTCGTCTTCGTCGGCATTGGTAAATTTCTTATCGTTAGTCATTTTAATGACTTTTGTTGATTTTACCGAATACGCAAAATAAGCGGTATCGGCATCCGAAAACCATGTAATGTATTTAGCATCGGGCGAAGCATTTACGCTATTGGCTCCCATGATGCCTTTGGCTATTTGTGTTGCCTTGCCATCTTTTAAATTAATATGATAAATATCGCCTTGACCGTGCCAATCCCAATGGGCATTTGAATATGGCAAAGTCGAGACTCCAATCGCAAAATCTGCATCGCCATCTTTGGCTAATTCGACCGTCGGAATATCTTTGGTGGCTAATTGAGCAAAACTTTTTGTTTTTGTGTCATAAACCGAAAGATAAGCCTTCTTTTTATCTTGCTCGGCCGAAACCAGCTGTTGTGGTTGCAGACGCACGTCTTTGTAATTCCAAATATCAACTTTTACGATTTCTTCTGCCAGCAATGTAGTATCAGGCATCAAAGGCTTAGGATTTGTACCGAAATACAGCCTTGACCCATCTTTCGAGAATCTTGGAGCGTAATCGGCATTGACAAACCAGTCTTTAGTTGGATTGTTTTGGTTATCGGCAATCGTTTCGGCAGTCTTATCCCCACCTTTCCAAAGCATTAGTTTCGGATTACTAATCTGGGTCTTGGCATTGGTATCTAAATCGGCTATGAATGATAGTTTATCGCCAGTCTCGGTAAAACTCAGTTTACGGAATTTACCCTTCGATTCAAATACCGTCGTCAGTTGTCCTTTTTCTAAATCATAAACATAAACGCCCGATTTGAGGGTCGAGTCATTGCCTGTCGATACAAACGAAAGGTATTTACCGTACTTCGGAAAATCGTATTCAGTCACAAATCCAAATGATTGCTCGGTATTGTCTTTGAGATTGAGCAAAACCAGTTTATAGCCATTGTCTTCGGATTCTTTCTTGGGAGCTTTCTTCTTGGGTTCGTTTTTGGCGGTCGAATCTTTTTTAGGGGCTTTCGGTGCTGGGCTCTCGGTCAAATATGCGAGCCATCCGCCTGCTTTCTCTGGGATTTTGTAAGAAGAAACCTTCGGAATTTTGCTTAGTTTAGTACTCGCAAGCGTATAAATGCCGAGCGAATCTTTGGGCATTTCATCTTTTTTCTTTTTAGCTTTTTTGGCGTCTTTGGTAGCTTGAAACTGGGGTTTGATTTTGAAGATTACGTTTTCGGAATCAAAAGTAATTTTTGATTCATTTGCTCTCGCAATATTCTCTTTTTTGGGACTTTGGAGTGATTGAATTATTAGATTTCCGTCGCCTTCTTGCGGATTAATTGCAAAAACAGCCCATTTGCCATCGTTTGACAACTGACGCTCACCGACGCTTTTCCAGCTATCGTAAACATCGTGCGTAAGTGGTTTTTTCTGGGCTTTTATTAACAGCGGACAAAGTAATAAAAGTAAGAAATAGGGTTTCATTGAAGAAGCTTTTTAGTTTAGAAGTAACTGATAGAACCACAAACTTGCTTGTAATTACTGACGATTGATTTAAACATAGACAAGTGCTGATAGTTCATATACAAAACTCGTTAATTTATTTGTAAAAGCATCTACCTTTTTTGTAGTTTTACAGTTATCAGTAAACAAAAGGGATTCAACAAGAAAACAACAAAACTATGTTAAAACTCGGATTTGTAAGTGCAATTTTAGCCGATTTTGGCTTTGAACATGTAGTGGACTTTGCTCATAATCACCATTTTCAGTGTGTAGAAATGATGTGCTGGCCAAGCAATAATGGCGATACTCGTCGCTATGCGGGGGTTACGCATATTGATGTTGATAACCTTGATGCAAGGCACATTGATTACATTAAAAAGTATTTGAGCGATAAAAAAATATTCATTTCTGGATTAGGCTATTACCCTAATCCGCTCGACCCCGACACCGAAAAATCAGAATTTTATGTTGAACACATCAAAAAGGTGATTCGGGCCTGCAATTCTCTTGGTGTGCCAGTAATGAATACTTTTATCGGTAGAAACCCAAGCAAAAATATTGAAGAAAATCTCGAATTATTTAAAAAAATTTGGGAACCAATCATTAAAACCGCCGAGCAAGAGGGTATCAAAATCGGTATCGAAAACTGCCCGATGTGGTTTAGCAACGACGAATGGCCAAGTGGCAAAAACCTTGCTACAACGCCCGCCATCTGGGATAGAATGTTTGAGACATTTAAGACCCCATTGTTTGGTCTAAACTATGACCCATCGCATTTGGTTTGGCAAATGATGGACCACATAAAGCCGATATATCAGTACAAAGACCGCCTGCATCACATTCACCTCAAAGATGTAAAAGTTTATAAAGATAAGCTCGATAGAGTTGGTATTATGGCGAATCCGCTTGAGTACCATTCACCCAAACTTCCGGGCTTGGGAGATGTCAATTGGCGTGCGTTTTTTGCAGCATTGACGGACGTCCGTTATCGTGGACCTGTGGTGATTGAGGTAGAGGATAAAGCTTATGAGGGGAGTATCGACGATGTAACAACGGCGATTCTGACAAGTAGAAATTATTTGAAGCAATTTTTGGGATAATTTATAAAACCCCATTTAAGATACAAATCTGAATCAACGCCGTGGTATCTTTTGCACCAGTTCGAGCGAGCATATTGCGGCGGTGATTATCAACAGTATTTGGACTAATGTCTAACTTATCGGCAATCTGTTTGGTATCAAAGCCCTTTGCAATCAATTTCAAGACCTCTAATTCTCTCGGCGAAACAATGTCTTCATCGTAGGTCTCGTCTAATTCTGAGAAATAAGTACAAACTTTTTTGTTTTGATTGGCCTCAAATCTAAACCAATATCCCTTACCTTTCATCAAATGGCTCACATTATTGACCAAGATTAGAGCAATAAGCGGATTGTTATTTTCATCAACTATCAGAGACGTAAGATTGATGTTCCAGACGCTTCGCTCACCATCAGGGTTTATCAGGTTTGCTCCGCAGTAACTAAACCTAAGGTTTTCTTTCTCTTCTTTAGTCATCTGATTCAGAATTTCGATGGTCCAAGCTACCGATACACTCGGAAAATTCTTGTGTTCTTCGATTAGCCGACTCATAAATCGCTGAATGCTTTGCGATAAATCATTATCGTCTTCATCAAACGTTTGCTTACGGCTCACGAATACCGGTTGGAATTTACGGGCATCAAATACAATGACAAAATTGACTTGCTGTTGATGCAATACACGAACCAATTCTAACTGGTCTTTAAATTTTTCGTAATCAAACTCCGTGGACTGTGGATAAAAATCCTCAACCAATTTCACGATTTTCCGCAAATTATGTTCGTTTTGTAAAGACCCTTTCATCAAAAATTGACAATAGTATATGGTTCACTGAATCCATTTCAGCAAGATTGTTTTTGTGTTGTTTGTTTGGGGAAAAGAAGGGTCACTAACCAAGTGTGGGATTTTTTCTCTGACAAATCAAATTTAAAACAGGAACTTCGCAATAACTATATTTTCTTAATATTTTTATCCTACGGCAATCAATCTGGTAAAAACGTTAGACGACTCAACTGGGTCTCATCAAACATTTCATAAGTTAATTCTTGCAATTGTGTTGCACCAATTTTACGAATCTCGTCGAAAATACTTGGTAGCGAATCAACTCTGTCTAAATCCAGAATACTTTTTGCCATCATAAGCATAAAACTCTGGTTGCTTTCTTCGGCCATTGCCAATTGTCCCATCAATTGCTCTTTGGTTGCGTGTAGTTGTTGTTTGCCGAGTGGTTTTTCTTTCAAAAGCTGTATTTCTTTCATAATCAGAGAGTTAGCTTTTTCGAGATTATCTTTATCAGTAGCAAAATAAATGCCAACGAATCCGGTATCGATAAACGGGCTGTAGTTGGCATCGATGCCGTAAACTAAGCCGTGTTTTTCTCGAAGTGTCATGTTAAATCGAGAATTTAGTCCGGGTCCACCAAGTAAATTTACCAGCATAAAAAACGGCAAACGCCTCTCATCATTGAGCGGATACGCCGGGCGGCCAATCGCACAATGGGCTTGTGTAATTGGCTTTTTGATGGTTACTCGTTGCGGTTGGTAGTTTTGTGGAGGAGTCCGAATCAGCGTGGCTTTAGTACTTGGAATCTCACGAAGGTACTTCTCTCCTATCTGAATCGCTTTTTTGAACGGGATATTCCCCACAATCGAAAGTACGATTCGCTCGGTATCCATATTTTGAGCAATAAATTGCTGCAAATCTTTTCGATTGAAAGACTTTACGCTTTCTTGTGTACCCAATATATTGGCTCCGAGCTGATGATTGGCAAAAACGATACCGTCAAAATCATCTTGAATTGCGTCTTCGGGCGAATCAAGATACATCGACATTTCTTCGAGAATTACATTTCTTTCACGCTCAATCTGATTTTCGGGAAAAGTTGAATTGAAGGTAATATCGGCCAATAATTCGACTGATTTCTCGAAATGGGCATCTAAAACCGAAGCATGGAAACAGATTTTTTCTTTGGTGGTATAGGCATTTAATTCGCCCCCGACCGACTCTAAGCGATTAATTATGTGGTAAGATTTACGCTTTTTTGTACCTTTGAAAGCCATATGCTCCCAAAAGTGAGCCAAACCCGTTTGTTCGGGGCGTTCGTCTCGGCTTCCCATATCGAGCATGATTCCACAATGCACGATTTGGGTGTAGGGTACTTGGCGATGTATGATTCGGATGCCGTTGGGCAGTGTATATACTTGGTAATCTGACATTAACTAACGAGTGAATGAGCAAAATGACTCGAAATTGCTCTAATTAAACAACAAAATTAGTAAAAAGTAGTTCATTTTTAGCTTATGCGAATAGGTTTTGATGCCAAAAGGGCATTTAATAACAATACGGGTTTGGGCAATTACAGCCGATTTGTCATCGAAGCATTACTTCAAAATGCTTCGGATAATGATTACTTTTTGTATAGCCCCAAGGTTTCGGAGAATAATAAATTCTATCAATCGGTAAAAGCTAAATCCGAAATCAAAAATCCCAAAACCAAAAATCTACTTTGGCGTAGTTGGTTGATTAACAACGATTTACAAAAAGACAGAATTGATATTTTTCATGGATTGAGCAACGAAATACCCTTTGGGATTCAGAAAACAGGAGTCAAATCTATCGTAACAATTCACGATTTAATCTTTTTGCGTTATCCTAAACTCTACCCCGCCATCGACCGCTGGATTTACAAACAAAAGTTTAGATACGCTTGCCAAAATGCCGATGTGGTGATTGCAGTAAGCGAGCAAACCAAAAGAGATATTATTGATTTTTACGGTATCAGAGAAGAAAAAATTCGGGTTGTTTATCAAGGAATTACCTCACCCCAAAATCCTATTCAAAAATCTCATAATGTAAATTCTAATAAGTACATTCTTTGTGTAGCAACCATTGCCGAACGCAAAAATCAATTGACTCTCGTAAAGGCATTTGAAGCACTTAATCTTCCCGAATATGAACTCGTGTTGGTAGGCGGCAAAACGGCATATCAGTCTCAAATCGAGGAGTATATCAGTCAGAAAAAAGTAAAAAATGTTCGGATTCTGAACAACGTTTCTTTTGAGGAATTACCCAATCTTTACACCAATGCCGAACTCTTTGTGTATCCGTCAATCTTTGAAGGTTTCGGGATTCCAATCATTGAGGCATTCAATTATAATTTACCAGTTATTGCGGCTACTGGCTCGTGTTTGGAAGAAGC
>JALOLV010000371.1 GCA_025455785.1 Spirosomataceae bacterium
TTCTTCTCGAAGTTGATTACTTGTTTTAGAAGAACCATCATGCGACCAACCCGGAGGCATAAAAACATACTTCAACTTGGTAATCAAATCAACTGGCTTATTTAAATCTTTACCAATTTTAACCCATTCATGAAACACAATATTTGCAGGGCCGCGGTCTTTGAGTTCTGAAACCAAACCATATTTTATCACGATTTCTTCTTTCTCTTCTTGATATGTCCCAAAAATTCTATCCCAAATAATCAAGCACATACCCATGTTTTTATCGAGGTATTCTACATTAGAAGCGTGGTGAACTCGGTGATGAGACGGAGAAACAAATACGTATTCTAATGTTTTGAAAAAAGGACTTTTGAATTTAGGGATATAGCTCGTATGTACCAAAATACCATAAATCTGAGTAATGGCATAAACTAAAGCAATATCAGTAGCTTTAAAACCTAATAAAGATAAAGGTATAAAATATATGAAACGATACAATGGCTGGAACACCGAAGACCTAAAACCAACAGTAAGGTTAAATTGCTCGGATGAATGATGAGTTACGTGCGATGCCCAGAAGAATCTACTGTAATGGTCAACGACGTGCAAGACATAATACAGAAAATCCTCTAAAATAAAAAGGGTCAACCAGTAAATCCAAGGTGTTTGAATATCAATAAATCGGTACTGAAAAATCCAAGCCAAAATCCCCCACGTTACTCCCCTACTAAAAAAATCAATCGCCATATTCAGCAGCATCAAATACACATTGGTAAAGGTATCTTTGATTGTATAAAATCCTCGATGTTGCCAATTGCTTAAAATAATTTCAGCCCCAATAAAGACAGCATAAATTGGTGTTGATACGACAATTACCAATTGCTCTTGGGTTAAATTTTTAAGAAGTTCAAACATAACAATACGGATAAAACACTCAACTATTCTTTGCCAGCTACCACAATAACAATCTCCCCTTTGATAGTTCGGTCTGCAAAATTAGCAATAATTTCCGAAAAAGTCCCTCTTACGGTTTCTTCAAAAACCTTTGTAAGTTCTCTCGAAACCGATGCTTGGCGTTCATCCCCAAAAAATTCCTTAAATTGTTCTAAAGTTTTTATCAATCTATGCGGTGATTCATAAAAAATCATGGTTCGTTCCTCACCCTTCAAAGTTTCTAATCTGGTATTTCTTCCTTTTTTGTGAGGTAGAAAACCCTCAAAGGTAAATCTATCTGATGGCAAGCCGGAATTGACAAGTGCAGGTACAAATGCAGTTGGTCCGGGTAGGCATTCAACCTTGATGTCATTTTTTAAACATTCTCTCACCAATAAAAAACCGGGGTCTGAGATGGCTGGAGTTCCAGCATCTGTTACCAATGCAATTTTGGCATCCTTTTTGAGTTGTCTAATTATTGACGACAAAACCTTGTGTTCGTTGAAAGCATGATAACTTTGGAGTGTCTTACTAATCTTGAGGTGAGTCAGTAATTTTAAGGTAGTTCGGGTATCTTCTGCCAGAATCACATCGACCTCTTGAAGCGTTTTTATCGCTCTTAATGTAATATCATCCAGATTTCCGATAGGCGTAGGTACTAAAATGAGCATTTTCTATCCACTTTTTGTTAAAGTCAAAAATTAAAACAAAAATAATCAAAATTTTATTTGTAATATTTTCAAAATTTTCTGAAACTTGTATCACTGAGTCAATTTATAATTAAATCTCTAAACTATACGTGCCATGTTGTTTTTAGCCCTTGCTGCTCTTGCTGTCGGTGGACTTGTAATGAGCAAAACAAATGAAGAGCGTGAACTGTACGCTCCAAAACCATATTTGGCAAAATTAAACACCCGTCCACGTTCGGCTTACGGTTGGTAGTTATTTTTGTGTGTTCGATTAGTTATGAGAAGTTAACTTCTATCCATTTATTTGGAATTTTTCCGTGTATTAAGAATCTATAGTCGAGTAGTACCCTATAAACTTTACGTGCAATGTTATTTTTAGCCCTTGCTGCTCTTGCTGTCGGTGGACTTGTGATGAGCAAAACAAATGAAGAGCGTGAACTCTATGCTCCAAAACCATATTTAGCAAAATTAAACACCCGTCCGCGTTCGGCTTACGGCTGGTAGAACCGAAGGTACTATTATAAATCTTGTTATAAGTCTATCCAAACAAAAAAGTTTTGGGCTGGATGGTTATGAACAAAAATAATTATTAAACGGTATCAAATACTTTTAGAGCATTTTCAATATCTTCTATTAATACGTCTGCATCTTCGAGACCGATATAAAATCGGACAAGGTTTACATTTTCATCATCTTCGGCTACAAATGCACATTTGGGCATGATGAGAGATTCGTACCCTCCCCACGAGACTGCTATCAAAAAGTACTGTAGTTTTTCACAGAACTGCTTGAGTTTTACCATATCTCGGCATTTTAGCCTCACAGTAAACATCCCCATTGGCATAGTCATTTGCTTTTGAGCCAAATTATATTGCGAATTATCACTTAAAAATGGATAAATCACTTCTTCTATCAATGGTGAACGCTTCAAAAAATCAATAATTTTTAATGTACTCTCGGATGATTGTTTTAATCTAACCGCTAAAGTCCGCAAACTACGAATCATCAACCAAGCATTTTGAGGGGCAAGAATATTTCCGAATGTCATAAATTCGTTATGAAATATCTGCGTAATCATTTCTTTTGAGCCACAAATGGCACCCGCTACCACATCACTGTGTCCGTTGTAATACTTTGTTGCCGAATATATAACCAAATCAATACCGTATTTAATGGGTTGTTGGCACAAAGCAGTACAATAACTATTATCGATTACAGTAACAATACCATGTTTTTTTGCCAAAATGGCTATTTGTTCTAAGTCTTGGAGTTCAAAAGTCCAAGAATTGGGCGATTCGAGATAAATTAATCTCGTTTTTGGGTTTATAGCATTCTCGAAATTGAAAACATCCTTACCATCTACAAAAATAGTTTCGACATCAAAACGAGGTAATATCTTAGTAAACAGGTGATTAGCCCAAGTATAAGGGTTTTTAACACTAATAATTTGGTCACCCGCTTTCAGTTGCGACATAACCGAATTAGTTATTGCAGCGGCACCACTACCAACCATCAAGCAGTCTTCTGCACCTTCTAAAGCAGCTATTTTTTGGGCAAGAATACTTACAGTAGGGTTATTGCCCCTTGTATAAATATGTTCATCTTTTTCATGTTTAATTGCGTGAGTAAATTCATCTACGGTTGGATACGCAAAATTACTGGTTTGAATAATGGGGGGAGCGACAGAATGGAAATATTTCTCCCGTTCTTCGGCTAATTGATTGATAATAAATGATTTATCCATATTAGAGATAAAAGCCTAACAAATTGATTAATGTAAAACTTCAAGATAAAAATATCTCATTTTTGAGTT
>JALOLV010000057.1 GCA_025455785.1 Spirosomataceae bacterium
ATTCACATATCTTCGTTCACGGCTTTCAAACTGTAAATCTCCCCCATCGTGTTCATTTAGATTAAGATAAACTTGGTCGGATTCGTAAATGAGTCTTTTAAAAATCGAATCAAACTGGTTTCCCCAAACTACTTTTTCAATTCCGGAGATTTCTTTAGCTTGAGGAATCGTCAGTTTGTAACCTTCCCATACCAAAATATGGTCATTGGTTTCTCGCACAAACAAAATTTCACGCATTTTAGGGTCTGGATGGTCCGGAAAAAGTATTAAGATAGTTTCTTCTTGATTGATACCAGTCAGATAAAAAATATCATTATTCTGTCTAAAACCCCACTCCATCGGCATTGGTCGGAATCACATCATTTGAATGTAAAATAACCAACGATTTAGGTTTTAGCAATTGGCTCAATTTTTTACGATTCTGAATAAACAACTGATTATCAATTGATTCGTAACGCATTTAGGGTGATATTGATTAGAAAATGGCGAATAATTTTGAAAATATAAGTAAAAATTTCAAATTGCGTAATAATATAATAGTGAGAAAAGCCAATTTGAGTGATTAATTCTATAAAAATCCCTAAGTACAACAAACTTCTAAACTAAACAATGAGAAAAATCTTTCTATACATTTTTATCTATGTAAATTATTTTGCTGCTTTTGGCCAAGAAAAATATTGGGTTCTTTTTGATGGAAAAGATTTAAATTCTACACCTGCAATCACCGAAAAATGTAAAGAAAACAGGGTTCTTTTGGGCTTATCACCAAATCAACTGAGCGATTTACCCATCTCAAAACAATATATATCTGAGCTACAAAACCTCAATATTGAAGTACTTAACAAATCTCGTTGGCTCAATGGCGTTTCGGCAAAGCTTACAGGTTCTCAAATTTCAAAATTAAAGAATCTTTCTTTTGTAAAAGCTATCATTCCGATTGATTCAAAATTTCGGATTGCAAAAATAGATAAAAATCTCAATGATGAACTTCGAGTAGATTATGTAATGAAACAAATAGGCATTGAAGGATTCATACACTCGGATTTAACAGGCAAAGGCATAACCATTGGTGTAATAGATGCTGGTTTTTATGGTACCAATGATTCGCCCCCTTTATCGCATCTTTTCAAAGAAAATAAAATTTTATCGGTTCGAGATTACATAAATCCGAAGAAAACCAATCATTTTGAGATACAAGAAACTTATTCGGATTTTCACGGAACGGAGGTCTTGGCCGCAATTACGGGTAAAGACTTAAAAGATAATGTACAGCTTGGTGCGGCAACCGACGCCACTTTTTATTTGGCTCGAACCGATAGCGGAAATCGTGAATTTAGGGGCGAAGAAGATAATTGGGTTGCAGCAATGGAATGGATGGATAGCTTGGGAGTTCGATTGATTAATACATCGCTTGGCTACGCCAAAGGATTTACAAACCCTAAAGAAAACTACAAGCCTGAGCAAATGGACGGCAAAACAAGCCTTATTAGTAAGGCGGCTCAGATTGCCATTGAAGAAAAAGGTATGACTATTGTAGTTTCGGCTGGAAACGAGGGTGATGATAAAGATTGGAAGATAGTTTCTACTCCAGCAGATGTTGAAGGTATAATTGCAGTGGGTGCAACTAATGATACTGGTCTAAAGATGGGTTATAGCAGTATTGGTCCGGAATTTTTGCAGTATGTAAAACCTGACGTTTCGTGCTTTTCTTTGTTTGGAACCTCTTTAGCTGCCCCAGTTATTACTGGCTTTGTAGCATGTTTGATGCAGTCGAACCCGAAATTGACAAACAAACAAATCAAAAAGATTTTGGAAGAATCATCAAATTTATATCCTTATGGCAATAACTTTGTTGGTTATGGCATACCGAATGCTTCTAAGGCTTTATCGCTTTCAATGGGAAATGAAATTGACCGAAAAGTAAGAAAAATTGAGGTCAATGAAAGTGAAAAAACTATCGAAGTGGCCGTACCTCAAAATGAGGAATTAGTTATTTTCAATAAGAAAAATTCGTTTGTAGTTTTTTCTCAGGATACGCAAAAATCTAAATATAACCTTATTCAACTCAAAAGAAATCCTCAAGTCAAACAAACTACTATCGTTTGTAGGAATGAATTAATTGAGGTATTTTGGAAATAACTCATTCAAAAAGGTCTCAAATTTGAGACCCTTTTTTACTCTATAAATTACCCATAAATCTCTTTTCGTGCAGAAAGCAATGTGTTGGTCATTAACGCTGCAATCGTCATCAATCCCACTCCTCCGGGTACTGGGGTGATATAACTACACTTTGGAGCAACTTCATCGAATTTAACATCACCTTTAAGAGCAAATCCACTTTTCTTAGTAGCATCTTCGACGCGAGTCAAGCCCACATCAATTACAACTGCTCCTTCTTTTACCATATCAGCAGTTATGAATTCGGGGCGACCCAATGCAGCAATAATTATATCGGCTTGTAAACAAATTTCTTTGAGGTTTTGAGTTCTGCTATGAATAATCGTAACGGTAGAATTGCCCGGATACGTATTTCGTTGCATCAGTAATGAAACTGGCAAACCTACAATTTGGCTACGACCGACCACAACACAATGTTTTCCGGCAGTTTCGATTTTATATCTTTTTATCAGTTCAATAACGCCAAAAGGTGTAGCCGAAATGTAAGATGGTAGCCCCTTTGCCATCCTTCCGAGGTTAATTGGGTGAAAACCATCAACATCTTTTCTGACATCAATCGTTTCGATGACTTTATCAACCGAAATATGGTCTGGGAGCGGTAATTGAACGATTAAACCATCGATATCATCGTCTTGGTTGATTTCTATAATTTTATCGAGGAGTTCGGTCTCAGTAACGGTCGAGTCGTAGCGAATCAAAGAAGAACGAAAACCGATTTCGCCACAGTTTTTGATTTTAGAGGCAACATACGTTTCACTTGCACCATTTGTACCTACCAAGATTGCGGCTAAATGTGGAATTTTACCACCATTCTCGATTTGTTTCTGTACTTCAACTTTTAATTCTTCTTTGATTTGAGCAGAAATGAGTTTACCGTCTAAGAGCTGCATTGTAAAAATTTAGATATTTTTATTATGAAAAATTCCTACACAAAGTTACTGAAAGTTTCGCATTCGATAACTCAATTATAGCTTAAAGTGCCGAGATAATCTTTTTCATATTGAATTCATCTTCGCCACTAACAGTCAAAACACCATCAACTTTAGGGCTTGGCTTCCCATAAACTTGAAAAGATTTCCAAATATGGTCGATAAACCAAGTGGGTTCATATCCCCATCGATTATCCATTGCCTTGCGAATCAAGAAGGTTCTTTTTGAGATTTTGACATAGAATTTTCGGTCATATAAATTATTCAATCGCTCATCATAAAAGGCAAAAAGCCCTTCGGCAATGATGACATCGAAACGTTCTTTCATTAATTCAATTACCTCAATAAAAGACTCAAAATCAATTGATTTGGGTGATTCCCAATCAGTTCGATTTTTTACTTTAGGAATCAACGTTTCAGGGTAAACAAAGTCATCTTGGTGGAAAATAATGGCTTTTTTGCCATTTTTCCTGAAATGTGTTACCAAAAGATTAGCCAATGTACTTTTGCCCGAGCGACTAACGCCACCAATACCAATTACCATTATTCTGTGATTGAATTTACAAAAGCAATATTACTCAAAATCACAACATAAAGTCATTTTGTGTAATTTATTTATGAGAATGTTTTACTTTTGCTACATACTTATTACAGTAATGATGACAAGAAAAGGCCAAAAATGGATTGTTTTACTCTGCTTGACGTTAATATATTTTGCCTCAAATGGATATGGCTATTTGTCGATACCTTTTTTTTATCCTGAACTTACAAAATTCTTTAAAGTAGCGAACGGAGTGGTGCCACAAGCGGCGGGTATTATGACACTAATTATTGCCTTTTTATCTCCATTAGTAGGCTTAATTTTAGACAAATACAATCCAAAATACATATTAATTGTCGGGGTTGTTCTTTTGACAGCCCTTCAATTTTACTTCACCAAAATCCAAAATTTAGAACAGCTAAGAATTTTTTATGCTGGATATGCCATCGCCCTCTCGCTCGGAGGATTTATAACGAGTACTTTCATTATCAATAATTGGTTTGATAAATACCGAGGAATCGCACTGGGAATCTTCTTAAATGCTTCGAGTCTTGGAGCGGCGATTTTGAATCCATATATTGGCAATCAACTTAAAAATCATACTTGGCAGGAAGTCTCAACAAATATCTTTTGGATTACCGCCGTTTTGATGATAATTCCAGTCCTTTTTGTTCGGACAAATTATGCCAAAGATTCTAATTCAAAGCAAAAAAATGAAGGAATCACACTAAAAGACGCCATCAAAACATCCTCATTTTGGTTACTGCTTTTCGTTACGGCAGGTCTTTGGTTTTGTATAAACGGGATGTTGTTTCATAAAGATACTTTTTTGACAGACCTAAAATTAGACAGCCAAGCACGGGGTCAGTTTGGATTAACTTTTTTTGTGAGTGGAATAGGAGGTAAACTCGTTTTTGGGTTTCTTTCGGATGAATTTGATAAAAGAAATATCATGTTGCTTTCGATAGCCAATTTGCTCGTCGGCTCAATTCTGTTACGTTATTCTATTGACAATCCCACGATTTTACCCATCATTGCCATTGTTTTTGGCATTGGTTACAGCGGAGCATTCACCATGATACAATTAATGATTGCTCATTATTTTATGGGTAAAGCATACGGAGCAATTCTCGGAATTTTCTTGATGGCAGACACACTTGCTGGTACTGCTGGGATAATCTTGCTCGGAGCAAGTCGAAAAACCTACGGGAGCTACGAGGCATCTTTTCTTTTGATGATAAGTATTTGTATATTAGCATTCTTGGCAATGTATATTTCTAAAAAACCTAAACCAAAAAAGTTTTATGAATAACCCAAAAATGTTGCTTTACATCGGTTATACGATGCTCTTTTGTGGGCTGCTAATAACCCTCGTGCGTATTGCTCAAATGCTAAATCTGTTTGGATTGAGCCGAACTGACTCAAACTTTTCAGCAAGTGCTGTGGGTTTTATATTCGTCATTGCTGGAATAGTCAATATCCGAAGATACAAGAAAAACAATCAGTAAAATCCAATCTCCAGTAGGTTTATCGCCAACATAATGTAGTAATTTGTGCTAAATAATAAAGAAATAAATATCCAATTATACTTATTAGTTCTTTCGGTGGTTTTACTGATTGGGGCTTGTACGCCTTATAAAAAAATTCCACAAGAACAGTATCTATACACAGGAGCAACTTTTGAAATCATAAACGAATCCAAACAAAACATTGGAACACTCAATGATGAAATCGAAGAAATTATCCGGCCTTTGCCAAATACACTTTTATTTGGCTCACCCTACAAGGTTGGCTTCTATTATTTATTAGGCGAACCCAAATCCGAAAAAGGTTTGAAGAGTTGGTTTAGAAAAAGATTTGGCGAAAAACCAGTTATTGCCAACGAACAAATAATTGAAAGAAACATCAAAAATATTGAAGGATTACTCAATAATAAAGGGTATTTTGGCTCGGTTGTCTCTGGAAACCTCAAAGTTGAGAAGAAAAAAGCCAAAGCAGTTTATGCAATAAAACTGACCAAACAATGGATGATTGAATCGGTAAGTTTTGAAGAAAGTCATAATCCCGAATTCCAAAATTCTTTTTTGATTGCCCAAAACAATAGCCTCCTCAAAACCAATAATCCGTACGATTTTGGTAAAATTTTAGAAGAAAGAATCAGGATTGATAGAGTTCTTAAAAATCAAGGGTATTACTATTTTCGACCAGATTTTATCTCGGTCGAAGCCGACACATTAAATGAAAAATACAAGGTCAGACTCAAAGTCTTTTTGAATAAGAAATTTAGCGAATACTCACAAAATAAATTTAGAATCGATGAAGTTGTAATATTTCCAAATCATACAATCACAAGTGGTAATTCAATCGTAAATGCTATGATATCGACTGGTTCGAGGCTCACAATCGTCGATTCAACCCAAAGATACAGCCCGAAAATTTTAGCAAGAGCAATCGGTTTTAGAAAAAACAGTTTCTACAATGCCGATATTCATGATGTTTCGTTGCAAAGACTAATCAGTTTAAATAATTTCAAACTTGTTAGAAACGAATTTATAAAAACCTCCGATACTACTTTAAAGGCTTTCTATTATTTGACGCCCTATAAATCAAATGCTCTTAAATTAGAATTAAATGGGGTTACTAAATCAAACAGTTATTCAGGCTTGAGTCTGGACTTGAACTATACAAATCGAAACCTTTTTCGTGGAGCAGAGATTCTAAAAATTGCATTACAAGGTGGTATTGATGGGCAAGTTGGAGGCAGAAGTCAAATTACCAATTTTTACGGAGTTACGAATTTAAAAATAATTGGTGGATTGAGTTTTCCTAAACTCTATTTACCATTGGCCCAGTCTAAAATTAACAATCAAACCCTTCCCAAAACTAATATCGGACTTAGCTATGAAATCCGAAAAGTTGAATCACTTTATGACCAAACCTCGCTGAATTTCACTTTTGGGTATTCTTTCAGACAAAAAAATGGTATCGAACACCAGTTTAATCCAGTTTCGGTAAATTTTGTTAAAGCACAGAACGTCAGTGAATTATTTGTAGAAGAGATTTTTAAAAATCCTTTATTGCTGAAAATCCTTGAAAATCAATTAATCATTGGGGGGAATTATACTTTTACGTATTCGCCAACTCAAATTGGTAGAAAACAATATTATTTTAATGGAGGAATCGACATCGCTGGCAATTTGGCAAATGCGATTGCAAGAAAAGATGAAGACGGAAACAAAACACTTTTGGGCGAGTATTTTGCCCAATATGTCAGGTTTGATAGCGACTTCAGGTATTACTACGACATCAATAAAACGGTTAGGTGGGCAAATCGGGTGGTAACTGGCTTCGGGATTCCATACGGCACTTCACTGCAATTGCCGTATTTCAAACAATTCTTTGCGGGCGGAAACAACAGTATCCGAGCTTTTAGAGCAAGGTCTGTCGGACCCGGAGGATATGAGCGAACTGGCTCGGTAATTGAACAATTTCTCGGAAACCAATCAGCCGATGTAAAACTCGAATTAAATACTGAAATCAGGTATAAACTAAGTAATTTTCTAAACTTTGCTGGGTTTGTAGATGCTGGAAATATTTGGATGTATAAAGATGAATACATCTACGGAGAAAGTTCTCTATTCACCAAAAATTTCTACAAGCAATTGGCCGTTGGCGGAGGACTTGGCCTGAGATTAGACTTTGGGTTTTTCTTAATGAGATTTGATGTAGCAACTCCTTTCAGAAAACCTTGGATTACAGACAACAATGGTTGGGTATTTAACGACATTAGCCTATTTAAAAAAGACTGGCGAAAAGATAATTTATTGCTCAATATCGCAATAAATCACCCATTTTAATCAAACAAACCCGCATAACTGCAACGAGACATCAGTAAAGCGTTTTCAACCAAAAGCTACTGATTATCAAATCATTACGTTTTTGATTGACGATTTATATTTCTCAATACTACCTAATAATATACTTCTTTGCTGAGATAATTCCGTACATAATCGTCAATGGCATCTTCAAGCGGCGTGAAATGCTTGTTGTATCCAATCGACCGCAATTTATTCATATTTGCCTGTGTATAATATTGGTATTTATCTCGAATGTCGATTGGTGTATCAATAAATTCAATGTTAGGTTCCAAATCTAAAGCCTTGAATGTAGCTCTTGAAAGGTCTAAGAATGTTCTGGCCTTACCAGTTCCGAGGTTATAAATTCCTGAGTTTTTGCGATGGTGCATCAAAAAAACACAAACTTCAATCAAATCTTTGACGTAGATAAAATCTCGTATTTGTTCGCCATCTTTGTATTCGGGCTTGTGAGATTTAAAAAGTTTGACTTTTCCGTTAGCTTTAATTTGGTTGTAAGAATGAAAAATCACCGAGGCCATTCGTGCTTTGTGATATTCATTAGGACCAAAAACATTAAAGAATTTCAATCCAGCCCAAAAAAATGGCTTATTTGATTGTTGTAATGCCCAAATATCGAAGTCATTTTTTGATTCACCATAAGGGTTCAAGGGCTTCAACTGGCTGATTGTCAGTTCGTTATCATCATACCCAAACTCTCCATTCCCGTAGGTTGCAGCCGAAGAAGCATAAACCAACGGAATCTGATATTCATAGCATTTTTGCCATACTGTTTTTGAATAATTAAGGTTTAATTTATCAAAAATAGCTTGGTCAAATTCGGTCGTATCAGTTCTTGCACCAATATGAAAACAAAATTCTACTTCAGGGTAATTAGTATCCAACCAATCGAAGAAATTATCGCGATGTACAAATTCTTGAATACGTTTGCCCTCAAGGTTTTTCATTTTTTGAGGGTCTGAAAAATCATCAACAGCGATGATAAAATTGAAATTGTCTTGGTTCAATCTTTGAATCAAGCAACTACCTATAAAGCCAGCGGCACCTGTAACGATTATCATAGATATGATTTGGCGTAACAAAAGACTGCAAAGTTAGTACTTTCTAAAATAGATTACTATACACTAAAATTAGAATAAATTGTACTATTCAAATATTATATACCCGACATACATCTGATATTCAGAATATTACAACAAAACAATATATAACATTACTATAATTAGTAATTTTGCAAAAAATTATAGGAGCTACAATAATGATTTACATTACACGTCGAGAAAACTTTAATGCAGCACATAGATTATGGAACCCAAAGTGGTCGGCTGAACGAAATGCAGAAATTTTTGGGTTGTGTTCGAGTGTGCATGGACACAACTGGGAAATGTATGTTACTGTCAAAGGTGAAGTTGATGAAGAGTATGGCTATTTTATGGATTTGAAAGAGTTAAGTCAAATCATCAAGAAAGAAATTAGTTTAAAAATCGACCATACTTATCTCAACGAAAACCCATTTATGATGGGCAGAATGCCTTCGACAGAGAATGTCGCCAAACGTGCTTGGGAGGTTCTTGAACCAATCATCAATGAAAATTACAACGCAACACTGCATTGTATAAAGGTCATCGAAACACCAAATCACTACGTTGAATATTTTGGCGAATAAGCGTAGAACGGGGCTTCAACCCATTTTCAATAAAATAAATCAATCCATTGAAATACTTTATCATCGCAGGTGAACGCTCAGGAGATTTACATGGCTCAAATCTTGTAAAAGCCATAAAATCCTCTGATAACCAAGCAATTATCGAGGCTTGGGGTGGCGATGCTATGGAAGCAAATGGGGCAATTATCAGAAAACACTACCGAGAATTAGCCTTCATGGGATTCTTTGAGGTGATAAAAAATCTACCCAAAATCTTTGGTTTTTTAAACGAATGTAAAAACCAGATTGAAGCTTTCAAACCCGATGCTGTGGTGTTGATAGATTATGCTGGGTTCAATATGCGGATTGCCAAATGGGCCAAACATAAAGGATACAAAGTTTTCTATTACATTTCGCCAAAAGTCTGGGCTTGGAACCAAAGCCGGGCATTGAAACTCAAAACTAATGTAGATAAATTGTATGCTATTTTTCCGTTTGAAGTAGATTTCTTTAAAAAATTTGATTACCAAGTAGAATACGTCGGCAATCCTTTGTATGATGCAATCGCTAATTACAAACCAAATCAAAATTTTTGCAAAGAAAATAATTTAGAACATAAGAAAATCATTGCACTTTTACCCGGTAGTCGAAAACAAGAGGTTGAAAACATGCTCGAATTGATGGTTTCAATCAAACCACAATTCCCTGATTTTCAATTTGTTATTGCGGGAGTTGATAATCTCGAAAAAGAATTTTATGAAAAATTCTTAAAAAAAGATACATCACTCATTTTCAACCAAACTTACGATTTATTGACTCACTCTACAGCCGCACTTGTTACATCAGGAACAGCAACACTCGAAACCGCCCTTTTTGAAATACCGCAGGTGGTGTGTTATAAAACGAGCAAAATTTCTTATTTAATTGGCAAACTTGTCATAAAAGTACCATTTATATCGTTAGTTAATTTAGTTGCACAAAAAGAGGTTGTCAAAGAATTAATCCAAGACGAATTAAATTCACAGAATCTTGCTACCGAACTAAAAAAAATTACCCTGAATCCTGAATCAAGAGAAAAACAAATTAAAGATTATCATAAAATTAAATCAATTCTTGGCTCAACAGGAGCATCAGAAAAAACGGGTCGAAGAATTGTAGAATTTCTAAAGAATCTAAAATCAAATGAAAATTAAGCAAATTCTGGTATTAACTTTTATAGTCGCTTTGGGGCTTTCGTGCAAAGACAAAGAAGAGGTTTCTGCCAAAACAAAATTAGAATTATTGACGGGTACAAATAGCAAAAAGTGGAAAGTCTCTTCGGCTATCGCCAAAAGCGGAACACTCGAATTGAATCTCACTGCAACACAACCTACTTGTCGTGTTGATAATACGCTGATTCTCTTTGCAAATAAAACTTATGAGCTTAGAGAGGGTACTACTAAATGTGCCAGTAATGACCCTGATTTGTTGGTCAAAGCTAGCTGGAATATTTCGGCCGATGAAACTACTCTAACGATTGATAAATTGATACTTCTCGGCGTAGAGTTTAATCAGGCTGTTATAAAAATTACCGAACTTACCGAGAATTCACTTAAAGGCGAAACCAATATAACTTTTAATGGACAGCAATATACTTTGGTGGCTTCATTTGTGCCAGCAAATTAAGATGTGTTGTTTAGAATAATTCTATTGTTCTGAACAATTCCGTGCTTTTTGTTGTTACCTTTGTGGAAATCTTCAACAATAAAGACCCAAGTTTTTATAGGCAAATTATGAGTAAGGACTTAGAATTATTAGAGGAAATAACCACCTCTGAGTACAAATACGGCTTCTATTCTGACATCGAAGCCGACGAAATTCCAGCGGGTTTGAACGAAGAAATTGTGAGAATAATTTCGGCGAAGAAAAACGAACCTGAATGGATGTTGGAGTGGCGACTCAACGCATTTAGAGTTTGGCAAACAATGACAGAGCCAAATTGGCAAAATGTAACATACACACCAGTCGATTTTCAGGCAATTAAATATTATTCGGCACCCAAACAAGCCAAAGAAATAAAGAGTTTGGATGAAATTGACCCAGAGTTACGCAGAACGTTTGAGCGACTGGGAATCTCTCTCAAAGAGCAAGAACGTCTTTCAGGCATTGCAATTGATGCCGTAATCGACTCAGTGTCAGTCGCTACGACTTTCAAAGAAAAATTGAAAGACTTAGGAATCATCTTTTGCTCAATGTCAGAAGCGATTCAAGAACATCCTGAACTGGTTAAGAAATATTTAGGTTCGGTCGTTCCGGTAAAAGACAACTTCTATTCGGCACTCAACTCGGCTGTTTTCTCCGACGGTTCATTCTGTTATATCCCAACTGGGGTTCGTTGCCCGATGGAGCTTTCTACTTATTTCCGTATCAATGCTGCCGGTACTGGACAATTTGAAAGAACTTTGATAGTTGTTGAAGAAGGTGCTTATGTAAGTTATTTAGAAGGTTGTACTGCACCAATGCGTGATGAAAATCAACTACACGCTGCTGTTGTTGAGATTTTCGCTCATGAAAGAGGCGAAGTTAAATATTCGACTGTTCAAAACTGGTATCCCGGAGATAAAGATGGGAAGGGTGGAGTCTTCAACTTCGTTACAAAACGTGGGCTTTGCTACGGTGCCAATTCAAAAATTTCATGGACTCAAGTAGAAACCGGTTCGGCGATTACTTGGAAATACCCATCAGTAATTTTGAGAGGCGACAACGCAATCGGAGAATTTTACTCGGTAGCAGTTACTAACAACAAACAGGAAGCAGATACTGGCACTAAAATGATTCACATCGGTAAAAACACCAAGAGTAGAATCGTATCGAAGGGTATCTCGGCTGGTAGAAGTCAGAATTCATACCGTGGGTTGGTAGAAATTAACAAACGTGCCGAAAACGCCCGCAATTTCTCACAGTGCGACTCTCTCCTACTTGGTGATAAATGCGGTGCTCACACATTCCCTTATATTGAGGTAAATAACTCATCGGCCTCTGTCGAACACGAAGCAACTACTTCAAAGATTGGCGAAGACCAATTGTTTTATTGTAACCAACGTGGGATTCCAACCGAGCAAGCTGTTGCCTTAATCGTTAATGGTTATGCCAAAGAAGTACTCAATCAACTTCCGATGGAATTTGCAGTAGAAGCTCAAAAGTTATTGGAAATTTCGCTCGAAGGTTCGGTTGGATAATCAGAATCTATCAAAAAATATATCAATTTGCTCGGCTATGAATCTGAATGGTCGAGCAATTGTTTTTTTCAATGGTTTGTTTTTAGGCAGTGGCAGCCCAAATTGATTGGTTGAATTTAGATTTTTATATCTTATCAATTGCCTGTTAAACTCGCTTGGGTATTTTTGATGAGAAAAGTTGTAAGAAATGACTGCCTTTTTATCAACTTTTGTATTTGAGTTTAGCATTCTCTCCAAATGATTCCATTTACCAATATTTAAGCCATCAAGTTTTATAATTTTGACTCCCTCAAATAAGGTAGGGGCCAGCTCTAACCAC
>JALOLV010000372.1 GCA_025455785.1 Spirosomataceae bacterium
ACTCGCGAATCGGTTATCGAAAACTGGAACGGAACCCGTACTGGTTACTATACTCGTAAGTTTATTGACCCAGACCCAGCCTTAGCAGATAACCTTTCGACTGCTCAGGTGATTCCGTGGCCATTCTTACGCTATACCGAGGCTGTCTTAAATTATGTTGAAGCGTGTATCGAAACGGGCGACCAAAACGAGGCTCGTACTTGGTTAAACAAAATACGTTTTAGGGCTGGAATGCCTGCCATTACCGAATCGGGCAACGCACTCCGAGACCGTTATCGCAACGAAAGACGCATCGAATTAGCCTATGAAGAGCATCGTTACCACGATGCACGCAGATGGTTGATTGCTCCAACAACTGTTGGTAGAGGTATTAAATCTATCAATATCGAAGCCAAACTCAAAGCAGGGGCAACACCTAATGTGCCGTATCGCCACGATAGAACTAAGTACGATTACTCTTACGTTGTTGTAGATAATACCTCTAACGAGACCCGTAAGTGGAACGATAAAATGTATTTCCGTCCGATAAGTCGCGACGAAATCAATCGAAATAGTAAACTGGTACAAAACCCGGGATATTAAAAGTTTGGATTGTTCTTTTGTAAAAATCTACCTCAGAAATGGGGTAGATTTTTTTGACTAAGCCAATATCTAAGTACTAATATTTGATTTTTTTGACATTTTTTAGGAATTGTCATTCGATAGTCAATCAGTTGATTATTAAGGAATTAAGGTTAAATGAGAGGTACACCTCCCGCGACCGAATGAATATTGTTTGAATTATTTTTAACAAGTACTTAAATCAATCCAAAATATTGATTCAATTTTAATCAACTTGATATTTCTGTTAGTTTTAGAGAATCAGAAACATCTTTAATAACCAACAAAAATTTATTTTCGCTAACTTTATTGCTGATTGAAACAGTTGCTCATGCGATACCTAACCTTCATTTTAATAATAATTTGTTTCATTGGCTGCCAGAAACCCATTGAGATTTCTGACCAAGAATTGTCCACAAAATGGGCTGAAATGACCCTGTTTATTACCAAAAATACACCATCCAACTCACCAACCTATGCTTCGAGATGCCTCGGCTACATTGGCCTGACGATGTATGAATCAGTTGTTCACAGCGACTCGTCTTATCAATCTTTAACTGGGCAATTGGATAGTTTACAAACTTTGCCAATCCCCGATAAAAATAAAAAATATGATTGGCGATTATCTCTCAACGCTGCACAAGCCATCATTCTAAAGAATATTTATAATCAAACATCCGATGCGAATAAGCTAAAAATAGATTCGCTCGAAAACGCCATTCAACAATATTATTCAAAAAGAATTACGGATAAAGAATTAATAAACAGGTCGGTAAATTTCGGAAAAAGTATTGGCTTGAGTATTTTTGAATGGTCTAAAACCGATGGTGGACACCGTGGCTATTTGCGAAATTTCGACAAAAAAATGCGGCATCCGACCAAAGCAGGTTCTTGGAAACCACCCTTGTATGGGCAGTCGTTCAGCCATTTTCCACTGCATCCGCATTGGGGTAAAAATCGAACATTTTTGGTTAAAAATCACCAAATTTCTGAACCAACGGTTATTCCGTTCGATACTTTACCCAATTCACCGTATTACAAGCAATTTCTGGCGGTTTATAATCAAGAAAAACAATTGACCCAAGACCAAAAAGAAGCTGCTATTTGGTGGGGCGATGACCCCGACGAAACATTCACACCACCGGGGCATTCTTACTACTTAGCCACTATTGCCATAAAAAAAGCAAAACCAAACCTGATGAAATGTGCCGAAACTTACGCAAAAGTAGGCATGGGAGTCGCCGATGCTTTTGTTAATTGTTGGAAATGGAAATACCAGTTTTTTACCGAGCGACCCAATACGTATATCACCGAACACATTGACCCCACTTGGGAATCTTTCTGGCCCGACCCACCGTTTCCGGCATTTCCGTCGGGGCATGCGATTCAGGCTTCGACAACGGCAACCGTCCTGACCGATTTGTATGGAGAAAATTTTTCATTTACCGATGATGCCCACGTGGGTCGCAAGCGAGACGGGCTGCGTGATGTCGATTTCAAGGCGAGAAACTTTAAATCTTTTTGGCACGTAGCCGAAGAAACGGCAAATTCGAGGTTCTATGGCGGAATCCACATACCCCAAGACAACGAAGCAGGTATTGAAAAAGGAAAAGAAATTGGAAAAAATATTTTAGAATTGAAATGGAGAAAATGAGATTTATAACAACCTCAATAAAGAATAAAATTACTCGATTTATATTATTGGGTACAAGCTGCTCAATTTTTCTGATAAATAATTCGGTTTATGCTCAACTTATGGCATTTAAAGATGTTACCGAGCAAGCCGGAATCAAGCATCAATACCACGTTTTTGAGGGTTTTTTAGGTGGTGGAGCCTGCGTTTTAGACATCAACAACGATGGGTTCGACGACGTTTATATTGCTGGTGGTATGGTCGATGATGTACTTTATCTGAATAATAAAAACGGAACATTTACAAATATTTATGAGAAGTCTGGGCTAACTACGACAAAACAATTCATGACCCAAGGAGCAGTAGCCGCCGATGTAAACCGCGATGGATGGGTAGATTTATACATCACAACCATTACTTCAAAAGGTAGTAAAAAAGTGATTCCGAGGGCCATCAATTTGCTTTATCTCAATAATAAAAACAATACATTCAGAGATGCCACCAAAGAATTTGGCTTGGGCGAGTTTAATTCGTTTAGTACTGGTGCAAACTTTGGCGATGTAAACGCCGATGGCTACCCAGATTTGTACGTTGGCAATTATTTTACCGAATACCCGGGCGACCTCAGCACCATCAATGATGCCATGATTGTAAGTGCCAATCAGATTGCCGAGGGCTACCTACTAATCAATCAAAAAGGCAAAGGATTTAAAAATCTTTATAAAGACTACGGACTGAGCCACAAAGGGTTTGGTTTTGGAGGAGTTTTTACTGATTTCGATAACGACAACGACCAAGACCTAATCGTAAACCATGATTTTGGCTATAAGCGTACGCCAAATTTACTTTTAGAGAATCTGTCTCCGTGGAATTCTTTTAAAGATATTGCCCCCAAAAATGGGATGGACTTGAAAATAAATTCGATGGCTTCTGCCGCTGGCGATTATAACAACGACGGCTGGATGGATTATTTCTTTACCAATATCCGATTCAATAAATTCATGGTAAACAACGGTTTGGGCAAACCATTCTCCGAAAAATCCCGTGAGTTAGGACTAAACATCATCATGATTAGCTGGGGGGCAAATTTTGCGGATTTTGACCACGATGGAGACCTCGATTTGTTTGTTGCCAACGGCGACCTCAATCCAAACTGTATGCCAATGGGCGACTTTTATTTT
>JALOLV010000373.1 GCA_025455785.1 Spirosomataceae bacterium
AAAAGACTCATTTACGAATCCGACCAAGTTTATCTTAATCTAAATGAACACGATGGGGGAGATTTACAGTTTGAAAGCCGTGAACGAAGATATGTGAATCAATTTAAGCGACAATTTCCGCTTCACAAAATAGAAAGATTAGCTCCATTGATGCACCAATTACGGGCGATTAAACAACCATCTGAACTTGAATACATTAAAAAAGCCATTCAAATCACTGAAAAAGGGTTTAGGCGAATGGCAAAATACCTTAAACCAAATGTATTTGAGTTTGAGTTAGAGGCCGAATTGACCCACGAATTTTTGATGAATCGCTCTAAAGGTCATGCTTTTCAACCAATTTTAGCATCCGGAAAAAGTGCCTGTATTCTACACTATACCACAAATAATCAGCTTTGTAAAGAAGGCGATTTAATTTTGATGGACTTCGGTGCCGAATACGCTAATTATAACGCTGATATTACGAGGTGTTTGCCAGTAAGTGGAAAGTTTTCGGGCCGACAAAAGCAAGTTTATAACGCTGTTTTAAGGGTTATGAAAGCTGCAAGAAAATTGATTGTTGCCGGAAATACGATGGAAAACCTTAGAAAAGAGGTTGGGAAATTTATGGAGGCAGAACTAATCGGACTTGGATTACTGACTCATCAAGATGTTGCTACGCAGAACGAAGATTACCCATTGTATCGCAAATATTTTCCGCATGGAATCTCACACCACCTTGGGCTCGATGTTCACGATGTTGGTAATAGATATGAAACATTTAAAGCTGGAATGTTATTCACAAACGAGCCGGGCATTTATATTCCAGAAGAAGGAATTGGAGTTAGACTCGAAAATGACATTCTCATAACAGAAAACGGAAATATCGACTTGATGGAATATATTCCAATTGAGATTGACGAAATTGAAGAGTTAATGAAAAAATAAAAATCCTGTCTGATTTCAAACAGGATTTTACATCACAAATTCTTTTATATTCTGACGAAAATTAGTCAATTATTGACCAACAATATCAGCTCTCATACCCCCAAGTGCAGTCAATAATTCTGTTTTTTCCATTGCTGGAACACTAAATTTGTCTAATGCCAATGATAAATCTTCTACCAAAGCATTGAAATGTGCATCAGTGATTTTCATGCCTTTGTGAGCAGTTTTCATGTCGAGACCCGTATATTTTTCGGGTCCGCCCGTTGCTTCACCAATCTGATTTACTAAATTATCTCTCAATTTCTTTAATCTTGCAGGGTCGGCTGCGGCTTGAGCAAAAAATGCGTTGATACGAGCATCTGCGGCCACATTAGCAATAAATTGGTCGATTACAGCTTGGATTGCGGCATTGCCTCCTAAACGTAAATAAAGTGATTTTTGTGGTTCTTCTTCTTTCTTACAAGCTCCCAAAATAAGAGTTGCTACCACAAGCATAAAAAATGATTTTTTCATAATAAATAGATTGTTTTGATTATTAAAAGACAAAGCAATATTTCTATCACTCCGAATTTGTGATGGTTAATACAATTGCAATTAATTTTAAATGGATTTTATCTAAAGCACAATATTCTTTTGAGAGTGGTTAATCCGTCAATATATTCGGACGGAATCGGGCATTTAGGTCCATCGATTGTAGCAAAATTGACTTTTGAAGTTTTGAAACTTTGACCTTCAATTACTTTGCCCAAACTACCCTCAGTGATTACGTCATCATAAAATGTAACACTCACAGCATTTGACTTCGGATTTACTGAACACGCTGTAACACCATTGGTAGAAATTAAGTTTTTTGTTATGTCTGTACTATCGGAAATTGAAATTGATTTATTGAGATTGAAAACAACTAAGTTAATTGGTTTAAGATTGAGTTTCTCGGATAATTTCGGCGATTCCCAGTTTGCCCAAACAGTAAGTACAATAAGGGTTATTGTAAATACTAATGTCAGAGCCTTTAATGATTTTATCAGTAATGTTTTCATGATGAGTAAGCAATTGTTGTTTTGATATATGTACGTACCAACTCAAATTTTGGATTTAGCCACACAAAAAATAATTTTCAAAATAACCTTACTGAACATAAAAGTGTCGTTTATAGTTATTTTAGTACAACAATTTAACATTTTTGCAATCTCTTTAATAAATGTATCTTTTTTTAAGGCTTTTGTTTTATTTTTGAAACCGCAAACGAAAAGCAAAGATTCTAAGATAAATTAAGACAAACCCGAATTATGGCAGAAGTAATACGAATGCCCAAAATGAGCGACACCATGACAGAAGGTGTTATCGCTACTTGGCATAAAAAAGTTGGTGATGTTGTTAAATCAGGTGATATTTTAGCCGAAGTCGAAACCGATAAAGCTACAATGGACATGGAGTCGTACTACGATGGTACACTTCTCTACATTGGTGTTGAGAAAGGACAAGCTGTGCCTGTGGATGCTATTATTGCCGTAATTGGAAAGGCAGGAGAAGAATATCAATCATTATTGAATGGTACGACCGTACCTGCGAAAGAAGAACCAAAAGTTGAATCAGTAGCTGCCCCAACTGCTCCTGTTGCAACAGCTCCAGTAGCGAGTGTGAATGCCTCAATCATCCGTATGCCTAAAATGAGCGATACAATGACAGAGGGGGTGATTCATTCTTGGCTTAAAAAAGTAGGCGATAAAGTAAAATCAGGCGATTTATTGGCTGAGGTTGAAACCGATAAAGCAACAATGGAAATGGAAGCCTATGAAGAAGGTACTCTTCTTTACATAGCTGCCGAAGCAGGTCAATCTGTACCTGTAGATGCCGTTATTGCAATCATAGGTGAGGCAGGGGCAGATTACAAAGCTCTTTTAGCCGCTCCAACTGCACCCCTTGCTACAACGGTGGCAGAACCTACAAAAGAAGCTGCTCCAGCACCAGCACCAGCACCTCAAGCAGAAGTTGCTTCCCCGAAAGCAGAATCAACCAAAACTTCGGATGGCAGAATTTTGGCATCTCCGTTAGCTAAAAAATTAGCTTCTGATAAAGGAATCAACCTCGCAGATGTAAATGGTAGTGGTGAAGGTGGACGAATCATAAAGTCAGACGTTGATAATTTTGTACCAACAGCCAAACCTGCTGCACAAGCTGCTTCACCTGCTACTACAATTGTTGCTCCTTTGGGTGTCGAAAGCTCAGAGCAGATTCCATTGACGCAAATGCGTAAGGCAATTGCACGGAGTTTAGCAGAATCTCAATCATCAGCGGTTGATTTCCAATTGACAATGGAAATTAACATGGATAAAGCAATGGAAGCAAGAACAATCATGAATGAGGCTTCGCCAGTGAAGATTTCATTCAATGACATGATTTTGAAGGCTTGCGGAGTTGCTCTGAAAAAACATCCAAATGTTAATTCTTCGTGGAGAGACGACCATATTCGCAGAAATCAACACAATGGTAAACTCCAACCAAAAGATTGGGAAGGAAATACATTTACAGTGAGTAATTTAGGAATGTTTGGCATTGAGCAGTTTACCTCAATCATCAATAACCCTAAAAACGAGTCTTGTATTCTTTCGGTTGGTGGAATCAAAGAAGTTGTTGCGGTTAAAAACGGACAATTCTACGCTACCAACGTCATGAAAGTAACCCTTACTTGCGACCACCGTGTGGTTGATGGTGCAACGGGTGCGGCTTTCTTGGTAACATTGAAAGAACTCATCGAAGAACCTTACAGATTATTGGTTTAACCTAAGAATAATCTAAAAATAGATGAGAGAGAGGAATTCCTTTCTCTCATTTTTGTTTAGTATTTATCAATGAATTTTAATGATATGGAAAAAATACACTCAACCACCGTTTTGGGAATCATTCATAATGGTAAAGTAGCTTTAGGAGCAGACGGACAAGCTACGATGGGAAATACAATCGCTAAAAGTAATGTTCGTAAAGTCAGAAAGTTATTTGGAGGCAAGATTTTAGCAGGATTTGCGGGTTCAACCGCCGATGCTTTTACACTTATCGATAGATTTGAAGAAAAACTCAATGCCTTTGGTGGTAATATGAAGCGGGCTGCCATTGAATTAGCAAAAGATTGGCGAACGGATAGATATTTACGCAAACTCGAAGCGATGCTAATCGTAGCAAATTCAGAAGAAATGCTGGTTATTTCGGGTACTGGGGATGTGCTTGAACCCGATAATCAAATTGCTTCAATTGGTTCGGGAAGTATGTATGCCCAGTCGGCGGCGTTAGCGATGAAGAAGCACGCCTCAAATTTATCAGCCGAAGAAATGGTAAAAGAAGGTTTGACGATTGCGGCTGATATTTGTATATATACCAATCACAATATTATTATCGAAACACTTTAAGTGTATATGCTATCAAACAAAAAAACCGAATCGCAAGATTCGGTTTTTTGTAAATCAGTGAAATCATAAAAATAATCAACGAAATCAACGATTTTTATTTCTTTCTAACACTCACCGCAATACGACGGTTTTGTGCTTGACCCTCTGGAGTGTCATTTGAAGCTACTGGGTGTTGCTCGCCATATCCTTCAGATTCTACACGTGCAGCATCAATTCCCAAAACTGTCAAAGCTTCTTTTACAGCCTTTGCTCTTTCACCCGAAAGTTTCAAATTCTGAGCATCGTCTCCAACGTTATCAGTGTATCCACCAACTTTGAGGCTAACATTTGGAAACGCCTTCATGATTTCTGCAATATTTTTCACTTCATTCATTGAAGTAGAATCAATCGTTGAGCTTCCAGTTGCAAATCTTAAATCATTGAAATTGAACCATTTATCTTTACTTACTTCATCAGATGATTCGATAAATTTAATTAATTGGTCTTCGATACCGTTTTCGTTGAAATTCAAAGTAACACCGTTTGTCAAGGCTTTGCTGATTTGTACAGCCGATGCTTGGATTGATTCCAGCGGAGCAACTTCAATCCCTTCAAATGTCTTTTTATCGCTCGAATCTACCGCAATGTACGGAGCAATTACAAGTGAAACGATTGACATCAATTTAATCAAGATGTTCATTGAAGGACCAGAAGTATCTTTGAATGGGTCACCAACCGTATCACCCGTTACAGATGCTTTGTGTGGCTCAGATTTTTTGTAATATGTCTCACCATTGATAACAACTCCTTTCTCGAATGATTTTTTAGCGTTATCCCAAGCACCACCAGCGTTCGACTGGAACATGCCCATCAATACACCAGAAACAGTAACGCCAGCCAAAAGTCCACCTAAGATTTCGGCAGAACTTGTATCGGCAAATACACCTTTGAAACCAAAACCAACTAAAACTGGAACGATTAGTGCGATAGCACCCGGAGCAATCATTTGCTTGATAGACGCTTGAGTTGAGATAGCTACGCATTTTTCGTATTCTGGTTCGGCTTTGTACTCCATGATTCCCGGAATTTCACGGAACTGACGACGAACTTCGTTTACCATTTCCATTGCTGCTTTACCAACCGCTGAGATTGCTAATGCACTGAAAATGAACGGAATCATACCACCAATAAACAAACCAGCCAAAACCGGAGCTTTATAAATATCAATTTGAGAAATTCCAGCAATACCTACGAATGCAGCAAAAAGAGCTAACGAAGTCAAGGCTGCCGAAGCAATCGCAAAACCTTTTCCGGTCGCAGCAGTTGTGTTACCAACAGCATCCAAATTATCAGTACGTCCGCGAACTTCGCTTGGAAGTTGCGACATCTCGGCAATACCACCTGCGTTATCGGCGATTGGACCGAAAGCATCAATTGCTAACTGCATTGCAGTTGTTGCCATCATACCAGCAGCAGCGATTGAAACACCGTATAAACCTGCAAATGAATACGAAAAGATAATACCAGCCGCCAAAACGATGATTGGTAAAACTGTTGATTCCATACCAACGGCAAGACCACCAATGATGTTTGTGGCATGACCTGTACCTGATTTCTGAACGATTGAATCAACTGGACGCTTGCCCATTGCAGTATAATATTCTGTAATAATTGACATCAATGTACCAACGACTAAACCAACAACAATTGCCCAAAATACACCCATTGGGGTAAATGTATTTGTTCTTAGTTTCAATTCGGTGATACCATCAAACATATAATTTACTAAGAAATAACAACCAATTA
>JALOLV010000374.1 GCA_025455785.1 Spirosomataceae bacterium
GTAGAGGCTGTAATCACAAAGTCTGGTGAGAAAATAAATTGTCAATTTGTTGGCCTGACGGTGGGGGTGAGTCCGAATATTGACTTCTTGAAATCATTGCAGTTGAAGTATAATCGTGGAATCCTCGTCGATGAATATTTAGAAACCAGTGTCAAAGACGTCTATGCCATCGGAGATTGTGCCGAACAGACCAACCCTGCCAGTGGTCGCAGGGCTATCGAACAAATTTGGTACACGGGGCGAATCATGGGCGAGACCGTCGCCCAGACGATTTGCCGAAACCCGATAAAGTACAGTCCGGGGGTGTTTTTTAATTCGGCTAAGTTTTTCGATATCGAATACCAAACTTATGGTCAAGTACCCGCACAGACTCCCGATGGTGTTAAATCTTTTTATTGGCAAAATACCGATAAAAAACTTTTGGTTAGAATAAATTATAATTCTGAAAATCAGATAGTTACAGGCGTAAACACCTTCGGAATCAGAATGCGACACGAGGTCTGGGATGACTGGATTAAAACCCAGAAAACGATAGGTTTTGTTTTGGAGAATTTGCCCAAAGCCAATTTTGACCCCGAATTTTTTAAACAATACGAATCCGAAATCTTGGAAAAGTATAATTCTGAAAACGAAACAAACTTGAAACTAAAATCAAAAAAAGGAATTTTAAATTGGTTTTAATTCTACAATCATGAAACTTCAAACACTTGGTATATCAATATTTATAATTGCCTTCGGAATCTTCATCGCCACGCTCGGCATGAATGATTTTCGATTGACCGAACAAACATTCAGCGAAAAAGTAAAACCTGAACATCAAGAGGTTCTCAAAAAAGAGATTGCTCCGATGTTCGATAAAACATATTCGGGGCCGTTTGGGTTTTCGACCTCGATAAAGTCGGCAATAAATCGGATTAATGACGAATACGACAAACAACAGGCTTGGGACAAAAAGATTTTTGACGAATACGAAATTACACTATCAAAAGCATCGGCAAGTGGACTTTTGGTAGAGAAACGCGGCCTTTTTTTATGGTTGATTTTTGGATTAGCAATCGTAGGGGCATTGCTCTACATTTTGCCTGATTTACAGCAATTAGCGGGTATCAAAAACAATCGAATCTTTCAACACCCCGCTACTTCTCGCAAATGGTTGGGAATCGGAATTGGTACTTTTCTAATATTGTTTTACATAGCACTTTATAAATTTCCGCATTGGATTATCAATTGGATTTTGCTGGTGGACCCTCTCAGCGAATTCACCAACGGTAATCCTGCCAGTCGATGGTACCTTTACGGATTGCTTTACACAATCTCGGTGGCGGTTATGGGTATAAGAATGTTGATTAAATATCGTCATTCTAAATACCAGATTATCAGGACTATATCGGTTATTTTCTTCCAGACGGTTTTTGCTTTTATGATTCCCGAAATCCTGACAAAACTTAATTTACCTTCGGCCGATTTAAAAAATATGTTTCCGCTCGATTACTCATTCTTCTTCGATTATCGAATCAATGAAAAAATCCAAGCCGGAACATTCGGCATCTTCTTATTTGTCTGGGGAATTGTACTTTTTGTAGTTGGTGTACCGATACTTACTTACTTTTTTGGTAAACGCTGGTACTGCTCTTGGGTTTGCGGATGCGGTGGCTTAGCCGAGACATTGGGCGACCCATTCCGTCAGCTATCCGATAAATCAACAAAGGCCTGGAAGATAGAGCGTTATCTCATCCACGGGGTTTTGGTTTTTGCCATTTTGATGACAGCGGGCGTGCTTTATACCTATTTTACGGGCAGCTACAACATCGGTTTTATCTCGACCGAACAGCTCAAAGGTTGGTACGGGTTCTATATTGGCTTCTTGTTTTCGGGAGTTGTCGGCACGGGGTTTTATCCGCTCATGGGCAATCGTGTTTGGTGCCGTTTTGGGTGTCCGTTGGCCGCATATTTGGGTATTGTTCAGCGTTTTAAGTCAAGATTCCGTATCACAACCAATGGCGGACAGTGCATTTCGTGCGGAAACTGCTCGACCTACTGCGAACAAGGCATTGATGTACGTGCTTATGCCCAAAAAGGTCAAGACATTGTACGTGCTTCGTGTGTAGGTTGCGGTATCTGTTCGGCGGTTTGCCCAAGAGGAGTGCTGAATCTTGAAAATGCTTCAACTGGTACCCGAGTAATGGTTGCACCAGAGGTTTTGCTTGGAAATGAAATGAAGAAATGATAAATTTGTTGAAAAGAGTCTTTATATGCCAGAATTAATGACATATCCAAAACAGCGTAGGGTTACTAAAGTGCCAGATTACCTTGTCAAAGAGGTGATTGAAGGCAAACCAGTGTATTATAAAGGATATAAGTCAGTCTTACGCAAAGAAAAAACGCTTGAAGAAATAATGGGTATTAGCAGTTTACAATCAATTATTCTTTGGTATTTGTCAAGAATTGTTTTGGGAAGTAAAAACATAGACGATAGAAAATATTTTGTTTTTACGGGGGAGTCTGGTTTACATATAGAGCGTAATAGCAATTTTTCGGGTGATATATTGGTTTACGAACGGACTAAAAATCTATTTTTTGATAATCATTATTTTAATATTCCACCAATTATCAATATAGAGATAGATATTGATATAGATAATAGCAATTTTTCGGATTTTGAGTATGTTCAGTACAAAACCAAAAGCCTTTTGAATTTTGGAGTTAAAAAAGTTATTTGGATTCTGAGCAAAACCCGACAAATATTGGTAGCAGAGGTTAATTCGGCTTGGATACTTTATGATTGGAGCGAAAATATCGAAGTTCTTAATAATATTACTTTCAATATTGCCCAATTTATTGAAGAAGAAGGTATTGAATACATAGGTTGATAAATGATTAAAAATCCCTCGACGAGAAGCTCCTTTCACGCGTTAGGAGCTTACTCGTGGCCCACTCAAAGACGGACAAAGGGAAGTTTAAGTTAACCCAATTTATAAACCCAATTATCTTTACAGAATATCAGGGAAAGCGTGTTATAACAAATTTAGCGAATCCTACTTTGTTTTGGTTAATTGTTATTTATGAATGGTTAATAAGTAGATATTGAATTTTAAACGACACTTTAATAATTAATAAACAACTGATAATCAGTCAATTATTCGTAAATCGTCATTCGAATAATTCGTAATTACTACTTAGTAAGTTTTCAAACAGCGATTAACTATTTTCAATTAACCTTTTTTTTTAATGAGTAATTACGATTCTATTGGCGGCTACGTTTTTGCCATCTATTGATAACTGAAACATATAAAGCCCTTCTTGCCAATTGAGTGTATTTACTTTCACTTTATTATCTGCTTTGTTTAATTCGTACGTCGCGATTTCGTTTCCTGCCACACCAAAGAATCTCAATTTTGCCGACTGTACGTCGATACCGTGATGTCGTTGCTTACAAGCATGATTTCGGCATCTGTCAGGCTTTTCAATCGCTCAGCCATATCGCAGCTACAAGTTTTAGCTGGCTCGTTTGCTGCAATTTCAGTAAGCGTAATAGCCGTTTTTTGGCTCAGTTGCTTTGTTTTGCGGTTTTTGGCGGCTACATAATAAACACCCGGTGCATCTGGCTGAAAAGTACTACCCGTCCGAACCGGTGTCTTGGATAATTCCGAATCAAACCAAACTACGTCGGTTGTTTTGGTATCCGCCACCGATGCCGATAAGGTTGGAGTAGTTTCTCCCTTTTTGTAAGTCAATTCTTTTATTTCTACATCGGGCAATTGTACCATTTGCAAGCCACAAGTAGGTGCTTTTACTACTCGGTACGAGAAACACTTGCCCGCCAAGTCGGTCGAGGTGAGTGTTACGTTTGGCACAAATGCAGGAATATTCTGCACGGTATATTTATTACCACCATTCGATACCACATAACCTGCACTCGATGATAAGGGGTACTTATTAATATTATTCAAAGCCTGTGTAACGGCTGGAGCCCCCAAACCACCAAGGGCTTTAAGGACACTCTCGGCGACGTTCCAATCGCTATCACGGAGCGATATTTCGATATTATAACTATCAACTTTTTGATTACAGTAAATCGAATCAACCGAAATCGCTGGACCTTTGCAGCCATCTACCACAATCGGGCAGCAGCTACTGATTCGGCATCCTCCACGCAGTTTTGAGTACATAAACTCGCCACTGGTACGAATTGTCAGTGAGCTGTCTGAATTCATCTGAGCGATATTCCCGGATGTACTGGCCGTAACTTCTTCAAATTTACCCGATGGATTTTTGTAGTACCACTTGATACCTTCGTAGGTTTTCATGGTAACTTTAAAGCTCTCGCCTTTATCCATCGTGATAGGTACACTCACACAAGTCTGGGCATAATCGTCTTCGCCAGCTTCGGCGTTGCGTACATTAGAGTCTTTATCTTGTTCGTTTTGCTTTGATACATAAGAAGCCAGAAACGAAAGACCTTGCTGTGTAATCTTAGCTTTTGTAACAAGCGTAAAAGTTTGTCCGCCCGCCACTGTGCCAATTTTCCAGTTGCGGCTCACGACATCAAAATTGCCCCTATCGGCATAAAAATACACAATTTGCATACTTGCCGAATATACTTGCTGTACCTCAATACCCGTTGTAGCTTTGTTACCTTTATTGACAACTATTGTCGTAAACGTAACTTCTTCGTTTTGAGCTGGGTGCTGATTACTTGCCAATTGTATGATTTCAATATCGGCGTAGTCGAGTCCTTCGGCAAAATTTACGTGTTCAAAAGTTACCGATTGGTCAGAGAAACACTTATCAGAACCATTGAATAGCCTGACTACGTACTTTTGGGTAGTAGCCGGATTCGGAATGTTTTTTATTTCAAGAGTCTTTGATAATAGACTTATAGGAAGAGCTTTATCGTAAGTCAATTTACTTTTTTCGCTTTCGAGGGCATACGCATACCTATTGGCACTACGGATATTCGTAATGATGAGTTTGGCGTCGTTTGCATTGGGCTGCGTTACGTCGGTCCAGCTTAGTGTAAATGTTGGTAAGATACAATTGAGTGTATCACCCAGAGGTTTTTTGGCAGTGTATTTCAATTCTTTACCGTTGGCATAAACCACGACAAATACAATTAATGTAAAGATTTGAAATAATTTACCGATGGTTTTCTTGAAACCCTCAATAGAATTATTCATCGTTTTTTCAACTCAATAGCTAAATTTTTTCACTCAAATAGCTAACTCGACTTTCGGGTAATGGTCTTGCAAATAGTATATTAGATTCGATTGGCGATTACGGGGAAATCAATAGATAATGATGGTTCTGGAAGAGATTTTCGGCTCAAATAGCAACATTATAGATTCATTCTCAATAATCAACCGTCGTTAAGTCGGGTTTGCTTTGTTTACAAACAATCGATGCCCTTAGGCACAAAAACAAAACGTTACTTCAATTTATGGGGGACATTATATTGATAAAAATAATCTCTGAATAATAAGTAGCAATGAGGCTCTTACGATTCGATGATAAGTTTATCTCAACAGCTTTCAAAACTTGCCTTTCACTCATTGCAAGCTCCGATAAGTGTTTTAATAGTATTTTTTTTATTGAATGGCTTAGTATCAGGAATTTGTAAAATCTTAAAATTGGTTTATGATATAGTTGTTATGAATAGGTGTTTTAAGCGATAAACGTGATTTGTGTGCAATAATTAAAAGTTAAGATATTGGATTTTAATTATTGATTCAGATGCATCAGTAAGTAATCCAATATCTTGACTTTTGTTGATTTTATTGTCTGTTCAGCAATCCCTCTCCAAACGGAGAGAGATTGAGAAAAGATTATTATTTAACCTTAGTAACTGTTGCAGGTTCGCAATAACCACCAGGGCAACCACAATCAACTTTAGTAAGAGTTGCAGTACGGTCGATTGTACAGTTAAATGAGTTTTTGATACGTACTGTATAATCTTGGCTTGCGGTTGTTGGGTTGGCTAAGCCTGTTGCGAATGTACCGTTTGAGTTAGCAGGTACAACTGCAAATGCTGTTGCCGAGCCTGAGTTGTAAGGCGTACCAGAGTTCCAAGAAACTTGGTCTGAGTTGCGGTATCTTGTCAAGATTAACTTACCATTG
>JALOLV010000375.1 GCA_025455785.1 Spirosomataceae bacterium
GCCCGATTTTACACCAATATCTCCGAAATGGATGATTGGGTTGGCGAGCAAATGAAGAAGTTAGAAGAAAACGGATTGCTCGAAAACACGATTGTGATGTATTGGACCGACCACGGCGATGGGCTTCCATTTACCAAAAGAGAAATCTATGACCGTGGGTTGAGAGTACCGTTTATCGTGAGATTTCCGGATAAGCGAGGTGCAGGAACTAAGAATAATCGTTTGATTTCTTCAATTGATTGGGCACCAACGGTACTTTCATTGGCTGGTATTCCAACGCCTACATTTATGCAAGGAAAGGCATTTTTGGGCGAATATTCTTCAAAATCGACTAATCAATACGTTTTTGCCGCCCGTGATAGAGCCGATAGCGAATATGACCGAGTAAGAGCCGTAACCGACGGAAAATATCAATACATTTATAATTTTTTCCCGGGAAAGCCTCTTTATATGGATATAGAATTTAGGAAACAACAAGCAGGTATGAGAGAGATTTTGAGGCTAAGAGACGAAGGAAAACTTAATGCAACTCAACTAAAATGGTTTACACCAACCAAACCTCAAGAAGAATTTTATGACCTCAAAAAAGACCCACATCAACTCGAAAATTTGGCCAAAAACCCAAAATATGAAAACGACGTATTGCGTTTTAGGAAGATTTTTAGACAGTGGCAACAAGAAGTAATTGATTACGGAGCAATTCCAGAAAAAGATTTAGTTAAGAAAATGTGGAATGGCATGGATACTCCACCTAAAACAAGCGAACCTGTTTTCTTAGAATCAAAAGGTTTTACCTCGATATTATGCTCGACCGTCGGGGCATCTGTCGGATACAAAATTATCGAAAACGGTAAACCCGAACCCAAACGGTGGGAAGTTTACCAAAATTCAATAAAATTAAACGAAAATCAAAAAATTAAGGCAGTTGCTATGCGAATCGGCTACCTTAAAAGTGAAGTAGTCATCAGCGATTAGAATTCAACGATTGTACCGAATTTTTTATTTTGGGCGGTCATTTTAATTAGGTTTTCTAACCTTTTTTGGGCTTCGTCGGGGCGTTGCTTGATACATTCGAGTATAAACCCAATTCGTAATCTTTGGTAGAAAATCGAGAAATTCTGGAAATTTCGCCAAACTTTTTCATCAGCTTGGAGTGCTTGGAGAATGCTCTGAGAAATCTCAAAGGGGTCGTCTGGTGAGCCAATTTGGTTTTTGATAGGCTCAATACCCGCTTGGGTCATCAGACCTAATTTTTGTAGTTTCCAAACTCGTTGGCGGTTCAGTTCCGACAAAAAACTTTTCTTCCGGCGAGGTGTAAATCTTTGTACGAAACTTTCGGCATCAAAACTTTTGGCAATGCCATCAATCCAACCAAAACATAGGGCTTCCTCAACGGCTTCATCGTAACTAACAGTTGGTTTCTTAGTCTCTTTTTTAAAAAATCTCAACCATATTTCAGTTTTGTTGCTTGCATGAAATTCGTTAAGCCAATCTCTCCAATCCTTTCGGTTTTGGGGATAAAATACCTCAGTGATTTGCATTGTAGGCATATTTGTGCATTTTAATCGGTTGTGAAATAACTTGATTAATTTAAAGGTTAGAATCCGTGGTACGGCTTGGAGCTTTAAAGCTAAGAATTGGGCTTTTACACCTTAGACGTATCGCGGTTTTTTCTGGGAATTTAGTTCATAGTCTGTAAACCCTCACAAACTTCACTCTATCTCCTGCCTTCAGCAAAGTTGGTGGGTTTTGATTTTGGTCGAATAATTTCAGGGTAGTCCGACCAATAATTTGCCACCCACCGGGTGATTCGAGCGGATAAATACCAGTCTGTTTACCTGCGATGCCGACACTACCCGCGGGTACTTTTAATCTTGGGGTAGTCTTGCGAGGTGTCGCTATTCTTTCATCCATACCGCCCATGTAAGCAAATCCGGGCAAAAAACCCATCATAAATACTCGGTAAAGTGCCGAAGTATGAATTTCGACTACTTCATCGGTTGTTAAACCACAATATTGAGCCACAAAATCTAAATCTTCGCCATCGTACACAACCGGAATTTCGACAATTCTGTATTCTTTATTTTGCTGAATATCAATGACTTCGAGTTGGCTTTCTATCCATTTTTTCAATTCATCATATCCAAAGTTCCGTTGTGGTTTGTAAAAAATGCTTAAAGAACTGTAAGCAGGTACACACTCAATAAAACCCTCAAAACCAACAGTTTCGATTTGATTTGCAAGAGCATAAACGATATCGTTGATAGATTCGTCGATTATATTACCAAAATGTATGGTAACAGCCGAATCACCAATCGTAAATATCTCAAAATCAAGCCCTTTCATAAAAATCTTTCAACGATTTTCTCAACTCAATATATTCATTTTTCTTTGTCAATAACTGTTCGTTATGCTCAAATCTATCAATCTGCCTGATAACCGCAACGTAGAATTCATCCATAAAATCACGAATCGAATTACGATGCTCTCTCCTATCAAAGATACAATCCGATAAATCTTTAGTAAACAAAAACCCCAATTCCATGTCTTCGACTTCTCTGATAAGTGTTTTCAATTTTTCGGTCGAATTTGTAAAAGGTACAATCATCGCAATCGTTTTGATGAGGTGTCGAACAACAATATAATCGGATTTTCCCCAATGATAAATCTGGTCGAATGACACATCAATCAATTGTTCATAATTAAATTCTCGAACATAAATATTTTTACTCCGTAGCCTTGCAATATCTCTCGAAATATCTTGTACCGATGAGATTCTACCAACGATAACTCCCAGATAATCAATGCAGTTCAGGGCAGTTGTTGGGTCGTTTACGGCTGGCGAAATCGCTTTTATGGCAATATCAACCAATTGCCTAACCCCAAACATTATATCTTGGGTATAACTCCTAAACTTACTTATTATCAGCGTATTAAATAACTTTTGCTGAATATCTTGAACAATGTCTTTTTTCAATCCAACGATTTCAATAATCGGCGAACCCGCCATTACAAAGCCGCCAACGTGTACCGTAATCGTAAATTTTTCAAATTCATAGTTGCCCAAGATGGCTTCTAATTTTCTAAAATTGACCGATTCTAAATACCCACTTTGGGTCGATTTAATAATGAATTTGTCTGAATTAACCTCGGTCAGGCTCGCATCAGTGTACAACATTTCGATTTCAGTTAATGTGCGATTCATGATATTTTTGGTGATACTCGAAGCGTTGATATTCTCGACAACATGATGAATAAACAACGGAAAAACCAAAACAACCAAATACAAACCACCTACCAATGCCGTTTTGGGTAAAAAGGCTTCTGCACTCGTTAAGCCAAGATAAATCAATCCAAAAACATACCCAATACACCCCAAAAACGACCACAAAAAGAATCGGCTGA
>JALOLV010000376.1 GCA_025455785.1 Spirosomataceae bacterium
CCGCATGGATGGCAATCAAGAAAAAGGTATGTCGCCCGAGGAATGTGCCAGACGCATCGTAAATGGTATTTACAGCAAAAAAGAAGAAATCTACATGGGCGGCAAAGAGGTTTTGGGGGTTTACATCAAACGCTTTTTCCCGAGATTACTTTCTCGCATCATGCGAAATCAGTTGCCAAAATAACAAACCTCACCCCAACCCTCTCCCGACGGAGAGGGAGTTTATTTAGTAATCATTTGTTAAACTCCTCATTTTGAGCGAAATTTGCGGTTTATTCATCAATCAAGTATAAATTTTTATCTTTAAAATAAAGGTTCATGTCATTACTCACAGTAGGTTCGGTTGCATTCGACAAACTCGAAACGCCATTCGGAAAAACAGATAAAATCATTGGTGGAGCGGCAACATTTATTACGCTCACTGCTTCATATTTTGTAAAGAAAAATAATCTTGTAGCGGTTGTCGGAGAGGATTTTCCGCAAGAAATGGTGATACGGTAGAAGTACAATTGAATGTTATGGGCGATTTTGACCCAAAAATTCCTGCTTCGTACCAAGATTGTGAATTTTTGATGTTGGGTAATACCGCTCCTGCGATTCAGAGCTTAGTTTTGGATAGATTGAATAACCGTCCGAAATTTGTCATGCTCGATACGATGAATCTTTGGATTGACATTGCGAATGATGACTTAAAAAGTCTCTTGAAAAGAGTTGATTGCCTGACCATCAACGACGAAGAGGCTCGTATGCTTTCGGGCGATTATTCGCTACGACGTGCTGCTAAAACCATCATGGCGATGGGGCCAAAAACTTTGATTATCAAAAAAGGCGAACACGGTGCCTTGTTGTTCCAAAACGATGATGTGTTCTTCTGTCCTGCCCTACCACTCGAAGAGGTGTTTGACCCAACTGGGGCTGGCGATACCTTTGCTGGTGGGTTTATCTCTTATTTAGCAAGTACCAATGATTTGAGTTTCGAGAACATGAAACGTGCGATTATCCACGGCTCAGCGATGGCGTCTTTCTGCGTTGAGAAATTCGGAACTGAGCGTATCCAAGACCTTACACAAGAAGAAATCTCGGCTCGTGTGCAAGAATTTGTGAAGTTGGCGAGTTTTCAGATGATTTGATATACTTCTAAAACCCCGTCAGTGGTCTTGGACCCTGACGGCGGTTTAAAGACCAAAATACCATGCAAGAGTTTATACCTCTGATTCCCAATCAATACTATCACATCTACAATCGAGGGATAAATGGGGAAAAACTTTACAAAAATCCTACAAATTATACGTATTTTCTTAAAAAATATCACCAATACATTTATCCAATCGCTGATACTTTTGCGTATTGCTTGATGGGAAACCATTTTCATATATCATTGAAAATAAAATCAGTAGAAGAGCTAACGCTGACAGGGTTTGAAACCCGGTCAGGGCTAAAAACCCCAGAAGATTACTCAAAGTTTATAAGCAAGCAGTTCTCACATCTCTTTAACTCTTACGCCCAAAGCATAAACAAAGCTTTTGGAAAAACTGGTGGATTATTTGAAACACCCTTCAAAAGAGAATTGATTGAAAACGATGAATACCTTAAACAACTGATTTGTTATATTCATCTAAACCCAATAAAACATAATTTTACTGATAATTTCAGAACATATCCGCACTCATCATTTCAAAGCATTTTAAGTGATAAACCTACAAACCTAAGGCGTTTAGAAGTAATTGAATTATTTGGAGGCTTAAATGTGTTTATAGAATACCACGAAGAAAATTTATTGAACAACTTCGGATTTATAGAATAACCCCAAACATTTAACCCTGACAGGGTTCAGAACCCTGTCAGGGTTAAATGTTCTGAGGCCTGTGCGATTATACATAAATGAAAAACTACTTTAGATTACTTTCTTTTGGTCGGCCATTTGGCAATTTTGTTGCTCCATTTCTACTTACTTCTTTTTTGGCAAGTGTTTTTGGGGTGCTAAACTTTACCTTATTAATCCCAATTCTCAATGTTTTATTCGACCAAACCAAAGAACAATCAAGCGAGAGCAGCAATATACTAATCCAGCAATTCAATCATTATTTTGAATTATTTCTTAACGAAAATGGCAAATTCGGGGCGTTGCAGTACGTTTGTGGAATGTTAATCGTATCGGTGATACTCGCCAATATTTTTAAATATTTCAGTATCAGGCTTTTAGAAGGTTTCAAGGCAAATATGGTTGCCAATTTACGTCAATCCGTTTTTGATAATTCAATCAATCTGCATCTCGGATTTTTTAGCAACGAACGCAAAGGAAACCTAATCTCAAAAATCGTTACGGATGTACAAGAGGTCGAAAATTCGATTGCCAATACTTTCTCTGCCGCCACAAAAGAGCTGTTTTTGTTTATTGCCTATATTTATACGTTGTTCTCAATCTCTTGGAATCTCACGCTTTTTGCCCTTTTGGTAATTCCGATTTCGGGTATTTTTATCTCGACATTGGTCAAAAAAATGAAGTTCGATGCCGGCGAAGGACAACAACGATTGAGCAACCTCATCAGTATCATGGACGAAGCCTTTGGCGGAATGCGAGTCGTAAAAGGTTTCAATGCCGAAAAATTTATCACTGATAAATTCAAAACCGAAAATCAAGGCTACAAAAATTCAATCTTTTCTTTAGCTGCTAAGCGTGAAATGGCATCGCCATTTTCAGAGGTCATGGGTGTAAGCATCGTTGCAGGTATTTTGCTTTATGGAGGTAGTTTGGTATTGTCAAATCAGTCATCGCTTTCGGCATCGGAGTTTATTACGTATATCGCTATTTTTTCGCAGGTAATGCGACCCGCCAAAGAGATTTCAAACGCTTTCAGTTCTGCTCAACGTGGCTTGGCTTCGGGTCAACGAATCTTGGATTTAGTTGATAATCAACCAATTGTACAGGACAAAGCCAATCCTATCCAAATCCAAAAGTTTAATTCAGAAATAAAAGTAAACAATATTTCCTTTGCTTACGAAGAAGATAAAGAGGTACTAAAAAATGTAAACTTTACGCTCCAAAAAGGCAAAACGATTGCGTTGGTTGGCTCATCGGGTGGTGGAAAATCGACAGTTGCCGATTTGATTCCGAGATTTTATGACCCGACAAACGGACAAATCTTGATTGATGGAACTGACCTCCGAGAAGTTTCTCAGAAATCTCTCCGAAATCTCATGGGAATCGTAACCCAAGAAGCGGTTTTATTCAATGATACGATTCAAAATAATATTTCGTTTGGCAATGAGGTTTCAGAAAATGCCATCATTCAAGCGGCTAAAATTGCCAATGCTCATGATTTCATTATACAACAACCCGATGGTTATCAGACTGTTATCGGAGATAGAGGAACCAAACTTTCGGGTGGACAACGCCAACGCATTAGCATTGCCCGTGCGATTTTGCAGAATCCACCAATTTTGATTCTCGACGAAGCGACTTCGGCTCTCGATACCGAATCCGAAAAATTGGTACAAGAAGCTCTGAGTAATCTGATGAAAAACCGTACAACACTCGTGATTGCCCATAGATTAAGTACGATTCAGAATGCCGATGAGATTTTGGTGATTCATCAAGGACAAATCATTGAGCGAGGAACACACGAATCGCTTCTAAACCTTGAAGAAGGATTCTACAAAAAACTAAGCACGATGCAG